>JALWRB010000115.1 GCA_027077875.1 Candidatus Heimdallarchaeota archaeon | reverse complement strand
AATCTTCGTTCCTCTGCTCACTTCACTTGTCGGTGTTCCCATTCACATCGCAGCTGCGACCTCCACGTTCATGATCGTCTTCATGACGGTAGTCATACTGATCACACGATTTGCTCTATTTGATGGCGACGTGTCCTTGGTTCTATTCTGGGGAACCACTCTTGCGATAGGTGCAGTAATTGGTGCCTATATCGGAGCTGCTAAGGCAAAGAAGATCAATTCAATCAAATTACTCAAGCTCTTCTGGTTTGTCGCTCTGCTCTCGGCTATCCGGATGGGGTACGGGGCTATATTCCCTTAAATCTCACAATTTTTGTCGAATCCCTCGTCATCTTACAATTTATTTTTTATTCGATGGTGGGACAATAAAGTGAATGTTAACGACTGATACTGAGGCTTACGATCCTATCGGGGTATTCTTCGAGCCCCGAAGTGTTGCCATTGTTGGTGCGACAGGTGATCGTAACAAATTGGGATGGCACATCGTGGAGAATTTTCTCCTGAGTTATGAGGGAGAGCTGTACTTCATAAACCCCAAGGGCGGGGAAATTGAGGGTCACAGGGTGTATCCTAACTTAAAAGACGTCCAAGGAGAGATTGACTTGGTCGTGATAGCAATCCCAGCAAAATTCGTCCTAGGAGTGGTGGAAGACGCGGTGGCCATAGGGGTCAAAGCTATTGTCATCGAGAGCGGTGGCTTTGCAGAGGTCTCCGAAGAAGGTAGGCAAATGCAGGAAAAGATTGTTGAGCTGGCACATACCAAGAACATAAGAATAGTGGGGCCCAACTGCATCGGCATTCTCTCACCGAGCAAGGGGGTAGACACGATCTTCATCCCTCTAGAAAGAGTTGCCAGACCTGGTTCTGGGAACATCGCCATGATGACCCAGAGTGGCGCCCTAGGCTCTGCAGTCCTTGATGCATTCACACTCGAGGGTGATGGTAGATGGATCAGCCGATTTGTCTCATTTGGGAATGCCAGTGATGTCAACGAGTATGATCTCCTTGACTATTTCGGAAAGGACCCCCAGACTCAGGTCATCCTCGGCCACCTCGAAGGTTTCAAGAATGGAAAGAAGTTTCTTTCGAGAGCAAGAGAGATTGCACGTGAGAAGCCGATCGTCTTGCTCAAGGCTGGGAGGACTTCGCTAGGTGCAAAGGCCTCGGCTTCTCACTCCGGATCGGTCGCGTCGAACGATGCGGTTGTGACTGCTCTGCTGAAGCAGCACGGTGTCATCAGGGTCAATCAGTTCGACGAGATGATCAACCTCGCCAAGACCTTGGAGAAACAGCCTGTACCCAGAGGTAGGAGGGTGGGGATTGTGACAGATGGTGGTGGTTTTGCGGTCATGGCCTCTGACGCTGTGGAGAGAGAGGGACTGACCTTGGGAGAGCTCAGTAAAAATACGGTTAATAGCTTTAAGGCCAAGTATCCTCCGTACTACATCTCCAGCAATCCACTCGATCTCACGGGTATGGTCACCGCGGAGGAACTGATGTTTGGGGTGGAGCAGTTCGCTCTTGACCCGAACATCGACTCCATCATCCTTATCATCATACCGTCTGCTCCACAGTTCAATGTGCAGGACTTCTTGAACTTGATGACAGATTTCATGGTTAGGACCAAACCCTACAACGAGGAGAGTGCATCCAAACCAATCCTGTCAATATCGGTAGGAGGTGAGGAGTCCAAGATCATCAATGCCAAATTCGACAAGCTGGACATTCCGACATTTAGTACCGTGGAGGATGCCATGAAGATGCTGAAATACCTTGTCGAGTACAGGGAGTTCCTGAGGAGAGAAGGGAGGAATTGATATGAATCGGATATTCCAAAAAATAATCAACGAGGGGAGACAGCCGCTAGA
>JALWRB010000114.1 GCA_027077875.1 Candidatus Heimdallarchaeota archaeon | reverse complement strand
TCTTGCAGCCATGGACGAGGGAAAGATCATCGTACCTAAATTGGGTGAAACTAAAGCTCAGGAGGGGTTCTACATAATTAGTGCGATGAATCCACAGGAGTTTGTGGCGACAACTCCCCTCTCAGAAGCCCTGAAGGACAGATTCGCATGGGTCCGTCTCGAGTACCAAGTAGAGGATGAAGAGCAACAGATAACAAAAGTACGGTCAGGAGTAGACGACGATCGCATCATTAGAGTAGCGGTGAAGGTGACTCGTAAGACACGGAACTGGCCAGATCTACGGAGAGGTAGCTCCATTCGAGGGGCAATTGATTTCGCCAGTATCCTCCAGTACCTTGATGTTGAGAAGAGAGAATCGTGGCTCCAAGCAGGAGTCATGGCATTCGCGACAAAAATTGAGTTGGAAGATGGTGTCGAACAAAGAGTTGAGGGAGTGATCAAGGAGATACTAAACGAGGTCTTGGATGAAGAGGATTTTCTCTAGGGGAAGGGTTTCAGCAAGAAATCCCTGATGATCTTAGGAAGAGAATGCCTCCCTCCATGAGGGGTCAGTACGATCAAGAGAAAGTTCTGGAAGCGGAGATCATTAGAGGAAAAAAATCCAGAATGGCCTACAACAAGCTTGCCCAAGGTCTTGACTATTTTCAGATCAATAAGCAGACAGAGACAGCGATAGAAGCAGGGAATGTTCCTGCAATACAGGGATTGGCCCTCACAAACCAACGAGCCGCTGCTGATGCCCTCTCTACCCCCCAAGGCTATCAACTATTGGATCGCCGTGCTGGATCGGGTGACAATACTGCACCAAATCTCTTCTTCATGCTCAGAGGAACGCTAAGTGAGAGAGCAAAACCGATATTCAGGAGACTGGCGAGGAGGAGTATAATTAAGGTGTCTCAGGGGATTCTGGGGAGAGGTCTCCGGGGCAATGTTTGGGTTCAAACTGAATATTCACCAGATGCAGATGACTTCGACGATGAGTTGACCTTAGAAAACTACATGGAACAGGGCTACCTCTCCTACGAGAATATCGTCGCACTCGAGAAGAGGGAGAAGACTAAGTCCGGTGTCCTGATCTTTGACACTTCAGGATCACTCTTCGGAGAGAGGTTCACAACTGCAGCCCTAGCAATTGCGGTAATGGCTTACCATCTGGCCCATGATAACTATGCTATTGTCCTCTTCAACACAAAGGCATATTTTATCAAGCGGGTGAATGAGAAGGTAGATATCAACGAACTCGTTAACCGTATCCTTGATGCAGAAAGTGCAGGGTATACTAATATCAGTGAGGCTCTTGAGATTGCTGGTATTGAGTTAAATAAGATGCAAGGGAGGAATAAGTTCGCTATTCTTGTAACAGATGGAGTGTTTAACAAGGGAGGGGATCCCCGAAAGCATCTCCACCGATTTCCAAAACTCCATATTCTCGGATTACCATCCAAACATGAATGGGGACAGAGGTTATGCAAGGATATGGCCAGGAAAGCTAAAGGAAGATTTGCACCGGTGTCATCATACGATGATGTCCCACGTGCCCTCATGAATCTACTTAGAGAGTCATAGAAAATAGCGGAGATGGGATTCGAACCCATGAACCACTAAGGAGAGGATGCCTTAAACACAGTGACAATCAGCCACCCGTCTCTTGAGTCCCCCGCCGTTGACCACTTGGCTACTCCGCTAGGTATTAACCGAATCTATCTCAGTTGTGCTATTATTTTGTCTTTTCGGTAGGCGCGGTACAAGAGTTGGCCCTTTTTGAGAATATTCATGTACTTTAATAACACACACAGTGATATGGTGCGAGTGATCGCCAAGACTCTGGATTTCAAGCTTGCCTACAATCTGAGGGTGGCTCTTGAATCCACCCAGTTCAAGTTTTCCCATGAAGATTTTGAGACAAAGCTCAGGGATGACGATATATTGGTCCAAGCGAAGGGGGATCCAGAAGTTGCACATCCTAGGAGGATTGTGCTAACCCATAAGGCGAACAAAGCCAAGATTCTGTCTGTAATTTATGGACTAATGGAGAAGGGTAAAACAGCCTATATCGGGATTGATCCAGGAAAAACGATCGGAGTAGCTATCCTTTTGAATTCAAGCGTACTCATTACCTCGAGTTTCAATAAGGTGGTTACCATGGAGAGGTGGATTGTGGAAAACCTCTCATCCATGGTCTACAGTGAACTGACAATTAGAATCGGGAATGCTGGAGGGAAGTATAAAGAGGAGATAGTTGATTATATCCATAAACAATTTGACCACCTTGGGCGAATTGAGATAGTTGACGAATCAGGAAGTAGTGCGAAACGATCTAAGAGGAACTTGCCACGGGTACATGAAAATGCCGCGGTTTCTATTGCGAAGAGAGGTGATTGACCTATGACTTCCGGGAGAATACGACAAACATCACAATGGAAACGATTACAAGGATCAGGGTAACTGTGATGGCTAGGGTAGGATCGTTGATACCCCGTACTAGAAGGGATTGATTGATCATCACATAGTAGGACTCGATCTTGTTAGGCGTGGTATGAGCACCATCTCGTATATCGAAGAATATAGAGACATTGTATTCACCACCCTCCAGGTCTAATTTCTCGGTGATTGTGCCCGTGATTGTTGAGTTCTGCTCAAAACTCTGCCTTGTCAAGTCATAGACCTTCGAGTAGTGTGCTGCAGTGATCTTACTGCCAAACAGACCCAAGGTCACGTTCATTGAGATCACCTTCGTGTCACCACTGCTGCTGTTGCTGAACAGAGAACCAGTAAATCGGACGATGTCACCGGAGTCTATCCTATCTGTTGAATAATTAGCACCAACCACTAGAAATGGTTCTGCAGACCCGTTGTAGACAATCGAGCCTGTAAGAAGAAGCAATATGCTGGTAAAGAATACGAAATTACGGGACATCTTAACTCCTCAGTTCAGAAGTTGAGATACTATGACCTTCCGGATCTCGTCGTTCTTGCGTTCAATTATCTTCTCAAAGGTATTGTCCACGGAAATAAGACCATCATTTCGCGTGAGTACTAACCCACCTATAGAGTTAAGATCCTTGTCGGATAGGGAAATTTTGCATTCCGCACTAACCTTAGATGTCAGCTCGTTAAGCTTGTCTTGTGAGAAAATACCCTTGTCTTCACTCCTGAGAGTAAGTACGAGGTCACCACCGTTAATTGCAAACAGACTCTCTTCGAGAAGTCGTTCCATCAACGGTAAATATGACTTTGATTTGGTCAGTTTCTGGAGTTCCTTATGTACATTCGCCATGATTCCCTCAATAACTTGTTCCCTTAAATTCAGGTAATCCATCTGGATTGAAAGTTTCTTCTTTGAAACATCTCTTCTGACATTCTGGCGAGCTTCTTCCTCGGCCTTTGAAGCAATTTCGGATTCAATTCTTTTTGCCTCTGCTTCTGCTTCTGCGAGAATTTCTTTTCGCCGCATTTCAGCTTCACTAAGTATCTGGCTTTTTGACTGTTCAGAAAGTGAAGTAATCTCTTGGATCATCTTTTCTAGATGTTTTGAATAATCCGCTTGGCTCATCTTCAAGTTCAAGAATCACGATCGTCTTTAAATAAATTGTGAAGGAGACTCCGATTTGTAAGACCATTCGATACTATTTCTGAATCAGGAAAGCTGTACCAAAGTAGACATTTAGTCAAGAGAGCTCATGGATTTGTCACAGTGAAAAAATGTGAGAGATATATCTCTGAACCCTGATCGCGATCAAATTCATTAAAAAGCTAGTAACATATGAGGAGTTAAGGAGATTTTTGAATGAAAAGAACGAAAGGCTATAACAGTAATACAAGAAAGCTCTTCCGAAGATCAAGCAGACAGAAAGGCCTCAAGTCTCTGAGATACCTTCTCCAAGAATATGAGGTTGGGCAAAAAGTAGATGTGATTCTCAACTCCCAATCTCAAAAAGGAAGACCACACAGACGATACCACTCGTCAACTGGCACTGTGGTCAAAAAGCAAGGGCAGGCGTACGTGATATCAGTCACACAGGGGAAAAAGACCACTACATTGATCGCTCGTCCAGAACATCTGAGGATGGCAAAATAGTTAGGTGTTACAATGCCGAAGGAAATCCATAGTTCTCAGCCAATCACAATCGCGGAAGCATTTGAGCTCCTGAAAGAGAGGGAAAAAGATGCTATAGCCCAGGATAAGGAACTCTCCTACATGCAAAAGGAAGCGATGGATCATGCCAGGTTCACAACTAGGTTAACTGGTGAAGATGCGAGTAATTTGTCGACGAGACTCATGGAGGAGATGGGGATCTCCCCTCTCGGTGCGATTTCCCTGACAAACACACTGCCAACAACAATAGATGAGGTTCGGCAGATACTGGATGTCGAAGCTCGAAAAATGGAGACCGAGACAATCAAGAAAATCTTGGAAATAATACAGTCTGTTGAAAGAATCGAAGAAATACCCGAGGAAGAATATTATACGGTGGAGGAAGAAGAATTCGACTTAGTAGAAAAGGAAATCGATGAAAGTCAGATCCCAGATGATTTGTGATTAGTAAAAGCTTCCCCTACGCCCGTGTTGTCGTTTAGTATAGCTATCCTCCTTGGGTGGAGGTCTGGTAAAGAGATGATGCCGTTCAGTATTGTCAGTTATTTCTTGTTGGATACGGGCAATTATGAGTTCCTTAATATCTTTCACACCAGTTCTCTCTTCAAAATCAGCAAAACTCGTGAATTTCTTTACCTTCCTTGCTTGAAGTATTGACTCCATTGCTTTGGGACCGATACCTTTTATGATTTGCAGAGAATGTAGTCGAATACTTATTGAGGGAGCCTTGTTCAACCATTCTACATAACGTTCTTCATTATCTTCAACGACCTTTGAGATTGCTGCATCCAATTGTACCTGGGCAACATTTGACAGGGAATCATATGATATCCGACCAATTATTGTCTGGACATTGGACCTGTGCTCTTTGTCAAGGACAAGCTCGTCCATTAGTGTAAGGCTGGAGGCATTTACGGGTATGAGTTCTAATAGGGTGAGGTAACTAGTACCCAAGGCCTGAACTATGGTCTTGTCTTTATGCTTATCCTTACGAGAATGAGTGTTCTCCAAAATATCTAGTATAAGAGCACTTTTCTCATATTTTTTTTGCTTAGTAGGTCTTCTGTTCGGTCTGTCCCTTCGACCAGATTCTCTGAAACTCATTAAAATCACCGTATCTATATATTCTCAACTCTTTCTCATAAGATAGGAGAGGAATTTCTTAAACAATACATAAATGGTCATTATTTATCTTTTTTCGACTAAGCCTGAATAACCTACTGAATTTGCAGTATTGGGGTTTTCAGAATTGAGAATACTTTCGGTGGTCTATCCCATACTCCACTTAGCTATACTAGGTTCTCACAGTCACTGATGAATTCAGGCAATACAGATAGTCAATCAGAATTGACATATTTGAAACCAATGGATCAAGACCAAGGGAGTTATACTTTAATCTACTATGAGTTCTAGTGTAAGTGACATTCAGAAGTGTGAGTACTGCTCTTCAGAAGAATTTGCCCATTCACGAGGGGAGATAATTTGTACTCAATGTGGCACGGTACAAGAGAAAATCTATACGCAGTCGACCCATTCCATGATAGATAATTCTTACGAGGGACCGACACAATACACCAGTATTGGGAAAAGAATCGACAGGGTCGGTGAGCTTGGATCCGAAATTGGATATTTTAATTCAAGGATCAGAGGTACAACAAGAGGCCGAAAGATCAGCTCTGAGACTGCAATGAGATTCAATAGATTAAATGTCAAATTCCATCGACCGATCAAGAATGCGTCAACTCAGACACACTTGAGAACGTTTTCCATCTTTAACCGCGTTGCCTCTCATCTCCAGCTGACAAGCTCGTTGAGAGAGAGAACCTCGTACCTCTACTGGAAATATGTAAATAATAAGGAACATCGCATCTCCAACCATGTCCTACTAATTGCAATGTGTCTTCTGTATGCTGTCAGGGAGAATCGAGAAAAATCACCCTTCAAGTTCCAAGAGATAATTGCGGCCTTTGAAAAGGGGGGGCACAGAGTGACAAACCGTAACATTCTCCAACTAGCTAATGACCTCAAAGTCAATTTAAATAGAGTTAAAGTAAGGAAAAGTGAGGACTATTTGAGAAGAATAACAGAACAGGTTTCAAACCATGATTCGGTAGTGTCCAATTTGGATACATATGGTCTCTCCCCAGGTACCTATCAAGCACTATTAACTAAAATAGGAGAATATTTCCTATCAACAATCGGCCGAAGAGAGCGAGGAGGAGTTCAACCCTATGGCTACGCAGTTTCAGTAATATACTTGGCAGATCGAGGAATAGCGCGATATTTTAGGAAAACACCGGTTCTAACTCAAGCACTAGTAGCAAAAATAACCGGGGCAAGAGAGTACACTATACGAGATCATTGTTACAAAAGTCTATCAAAGAGATTCGAGAATAACCGTAAACAGATTTTCTCCATAATTCGGGAATTTCTGCACTTATAGTTTTATCTTGATATTGATATCTTTAGGCACATTAACCCTCATTAACATGTGCATAAGTTTCTCATCAGCATCGATGTCTACCAATCTAATGTGGATCTTCATTTCGTAGTGTTCCCAAGTTTGAGTTCCATTTCCACAAGGTGATTTCCGAATCGGGAGGACAACCCTTTTTGTTGGGAGAGGGATTGGTCCTTTCATTCTCACACCGGTCTTCTTGGATATTTTCTCAAGTTCTCCACATATCTGGGTTAAGGAGGTGGGATTAGTGGAGAGGATTCTAATTCTCGCTGTTTGGGCCATTTATCTTCAATTTAAATTCAGAGGAGATGTTTTTAATCTTTTCATAAATTCGAGCAGATAGGTAACTTGAACAGAGTCAAATTCCGCGCGATTAGAACTCCTCAAGTTCCTTCAAAGCACTTTGAAGATCTGCTAGGAATTCATCCTCAACATCATCACTCGCAGTTAGTTTGTCAAGGTCAGTAGAAAGTTGGTCTTCCAATGACTCGAATTCCAAGGAGGTATCTAATCGTTTGTCTAAGAGTTTCTCAATCTTCTTTGCTGCTTGAATGATATTCATCCGAGCCATACCTAGTGTCACGTCATTACCGGTAATAACACACAAAACAGCGCTTCCACAAGAAGCAACCATGATATTGCCACCTCTAAATTCTGCAACCAACATGGCCATATCGACCAGACCCACATTTGACCCTTGTTGTTCAGATGCCAAATATACTGCTGATGAAATTGCACCAAGTGCATCGACATCTCTAAGATCAAAATCAAATCTGCTCAAATTTGCAAGGGTCAAGCCGGTTTTGTCTGCCAATATAACTCTCGATACCCCTGGTGTCTGAACTAGGATGTTGTGACAAATTTTAAGTATCTCATCCATTAAATATCATCCTCAATTTTTCCTTGCAGTTTTAAATCGGATAACATTGAATTTTAACTTTGTGAATCGACAATTGAATATTCCACACGAATTTCAATTTATCGATTCTTCCAATCTTTATCAATTCAAGTGTGATTTTACAGACACAGAGGGCGATGATAAATCCAAATTCCTATTAGTTTGCAAAAGATTAATCCAGAATTTCTACATTTAAATTTGAGGAAATCAGT
>JALWRB010000113.1 GCA_027077875.1 Candidatus Heimdallarchaeota archaeon | reverse complement strand
GCACCCCTCTTCGAGCAACTGGCGGGAAAATACGGCGACAAGATCACCTTTGCCAAGCTCAACACTGACGAGAACCTTGGAACCATGAGGGCTCTAAGGATAATGAACATCCCCACCTTCGTTGTGTTCAAGGACGGTGAAATTGCCAAGAAGTGGTCTGGTGCTGATGCCAAGAGGCTCACCTCCATAGTGGAAGAACTAGCTAAGAACTGATTCTGACTAACTCAGGTACTTTACCGCTGTTCCCGTTAGAAGTGCTGTGCCCATAGGCAGGCAGTCCTCATCAATGTCGAAATAGTTAGAGTGGTTGGGGGCAAGCATTCCTTTCTCCTTATTACCTCCTCCAAGCCAGAACATCATCGTGGGGATCTTTCCGTCAAGACCGAACTCGAAAAAGTCTTCTGCTCCCATTGTGGGATACTCCTGCTCCATTATCCCCTTCTCCCCGTAGTTCTCCTTGAAGACCTCACGGAGTAATTTGTTCAGCTCGGGATCATTTATCCCAACTCCATAGCCTGTGATGATCTCTGTCTTGGCTTCCGCTCCGTATGTCTTGGCTATGTCGGAGAATAACTTAGGGAGTTCCTCGTACATCCGCTTTCTCAGGTCTCGGCTAAAGGTTCTGAGAGTTCCTTCCATCCTCACCCTCTCTGAGATGATGTTCTGCCTATCCCCCCCGACGACCTTCCCGAAGGTCATGACGACAGGATCAAAGGTATTCACGAACCTTGAGAGATATCCCTGCACCTGTGTGATGATCTGAGCAGCTACGTACACGGGGTCTATTGCTTCATGCGGAGCGCTCCCGTGACCTCCTTTACCGATGACATCTACATAGATCTCGTCGGCTCCTGCAGTTAGCGGGCCGTCCTTGATCCCGATGGTGTTGACCAGCATGTCCTCCCCGGCTGTCACATGAAGCGCTATTGCAGCGTCGATGTCTGGGTTCTCCGGGTCGCCGATAGCACCGTCCTTGACCATGGGTGTTGCACCACCCGGCCCCTCTTCTGCGGGTTGGAAGACCAGTCTAGCTGTGCCCTTGAAGCTCTCTTGCAATCCACTCAGGAGCTTCGCAGTGCCTAGTAGACAGGCTATGTGCGTATCGTGCCCACATGCGTGCATCATTCCGTCGTTGAGAGACTTGTAGGGAACGTCATTGTCCTCCTGCAGGGGAAGAGCGTCGATGTCCGCCCGAATCAAGAGCGTTCTCCCGTCTTCATGCCCCTTGATGTCACAGACAATCCCGGTTCCTGCTACTTCACGGTACTCAAGCCCGAGTTTGCTCAGCTGCTCTTTGATGTACTTCGAAGTCTCAAACTCTTTGAACCCGGGTTCTGGGTGCATATGTGCCCATCTTCTGTGGGCGATAAGCTCGTCCTTGATGGATTCTGCTTTATCCTTGAACTGTGTCATGTGAACCCAATGACTGTACATTCTGATAAACACTTGCCTGCTCCTAGGATACATCTGCTCTCTACGATTCAAATTCTTCTGAATCGTCCGAGCGCACCTTACGTTACGTTTAATATGTCCGCCCTTCCAAGACAGTCTGTAGCGTGAATGATCGATTCCGTGACACGCAAAGGTGAATGAAATGAACAACCTATACAGCAATGTAAGAGAATTCTGGAGAAAAAGAAATACTGCTGAATTTAAGCACGCTCAGAGGGCCAGGTACATCACTTGGAGAAGAGAAGGTACCTTCACCAGAGTAGAGAGACCCCTCAGGATCGACAGGGCAAGGACCCTTGGCTACAAGGCAAAACCCGGTTACGTCGTCGTCCGAACCAAGGTGAGGAGAGGTGGTAGGAGAATGTCCCGTCCAAACAGAGGAAGGACTAAGGGGAAGAACCTTGCAGTGGACAAGACCTCTGGGAAGAACCTCCGCTGGATAGCAGAGACCCGAACTGCCAAGAGGTACCCCAATCTCGAAGTACTCGGATCCTACTGGGTGGGTCAGGACGGAAAATCTAAGTGGTTCGAGATCATCCTCGTCGACCCCGTGCACCCCGCAATTCTCTCCGACAAGCGTATCAACTGGATCAACCGTAAGGTGCACAAGGGCAGGACCTTCAGGGGTCTTACCGCCGCTGGTAAGAAGGCAAGGGGTCTCTACAACAGAGGTCACGGTGCAGAGAAGGCCAGACCCAGTAGACGGGCTCACGGCAGAAGAAACAAGTAAGCATCAGCAGAATTTTAAGTTAGCGCTCAGAACTTCTTTCAGATGTACAAACTTTCTCGTATCGCAATATCAGTTCTCTCCTATCAGACAGAAATACCCGAGAAAGTCAATACCATCCTCGAGCAATTCATCCCCTCAAACCTGGAGAAGGAGATTGAGGTGACCAAGATGAGGGGACAGTATAGAGATCGTATCAGGATGCATACCGTCTCTGCCACCCGTAAGAAAGAGGTCGAGAAGCTTCTAGTTCACCTCCTAAACCTGATTGACGAGAAGGATGTGAGGCGTATCACACAATCCCTAGAGAGTTACTACAACCCCGAGAGTAAGTCAATCTACCTCCGATTGGACAAGTTCAAGGCTGCAAACTCTGAGATTGTATTGGCCCGAGGTTCAGACGTAATCAAGGTGGAGATCAAGTTTGACATCTACAAGAACATGGACATCTCCGAGATCTGGAAGGAGCAGTTGGAGAAGGCTGGTGTGTCGATTGCCTAGGTTCTTCAGCTCCGTCCCCGGTGACATAGGGGTGGACTACGACAAGCTAGAGGTATTCATCACGGACATAGACCATCCACGAGGGTACATCTCCAAGTGTCTCTGGGAGGGTAGGGACTTGAAAGCCAAGACGTTCAATAGTGTCGTGGGGAAGGCAAGGAACTCCTGCAACCTCCTGACCGTCCGGGCCAGTAGTGTCGGCATAGCAAGTAAGCTCGTCGGTGACAGGAGGGTGGACGGACTCAGGATTGACAAGGACTCGAATCCCAGACTGTACGGACGAAGGTACTTCAAGAGGTGCGAGAGGGAGGGAACAATCGTCGAGCTGGATATCACTCCACTGCTCAAGCGATCGTCCGCTAAAGATCTACGAAAACTCTACCGGTGCACTCAGGACATCAAGCATACTGGGGTGAATGTCCTGCTGATCCACACCGTCAAGAGCCCTCTCGAACTCCGGAAATACAGGGACCTCAGAACTGTGGCAGAGGTTCATGGGATCCCGAGGGAGAACACCGATCCCGATCCAGTTTTCAAGATTCTTGGCCTTAACAGGGACAAGCTTGCTGGGAGATACATCGCCAGTGATGTGGAGGTGCTCGAATGAAGGACCATCCCAAACGTTACAGCCTACTTGCTGTACGGCCTAGTGATGTACCTGTCCGCCACTTGATCTCCGAATTCAGGAAGAACCTGTTGAACATAGTCGGAGAACGGGGTCTGGCAAGATCGGGGATACACATCGTCCACTCCGAGAGAAAAGAGCAGCTCTACGTGATCCTCAGGTCCTACCGAGATGATCTTAAATTTGTGCAGACAGCAGCCTTGATGACCGAGGGGATCTACGTCGAAGTCATAAAGGTCTCAGGCACGATCAAGAAACTGAGAAAAGAGATTTCAGAGAAAGACTTTTGAAGTTCAGAACCTCTGTCAGAATGAAGGTGATGAAGACATCACCCCAGGAGGAGAGTTGACGAGGCTTCCTGTCTCTGCTTCTCGATGACCTCCCCGCGACAATCTGAACCTTCACCTCTTGCCTCTGTAGAAGGAGAACCTATTGTAGATTTCGAATCCCATGGACTCGTATAGTTTCCTTGCAATCTCGTTCGACTCGTTCACGAAGAGAGTAGGCACCCTCTTCGTCCGGATGATCCCCAGTGTGACAGCGGTGGTCACAGCCCTGCCGATCCCCCTTCCGCGGTACTCGGGTTTGACGTAGACATTCCCAATCTGCACCGTGTACGGAGTCTCAAAGTGTGTTCCAGCGAAGGCGACAATCTCCCCACTGTCCTCTGCGATCACCGACATCTCGGACTCCAGTTGCTCGGGGATGAACCAGTGACCGAATGCAGGATCTTCTGTCACCTCTTTCCTGAAGAATTCTGAGATCCTCTCTGCGTCCGACAGTTTCGCAGCTTTTATCTCTGGGAGATCTTCGGGAAGGGGTCTTATCTCCAATTCTTCCTTGGTGAATCTCATCGCGTCATCTATGAAGTCCAGTTCCCAATTGTAGGAGTTCCATCCTAGCCATGGGGGTGGGGTAGGTATGCTGCTGTCGTCCTCGAGTTCGGAGGGGTAGATCACCATGATCTCGTCATACCCCAAGGTGTCGACATAATTCCTGATTGTCAGCCAGTACTCGGTCATCCCATGGGGAAAGACGATCACTGGGACATCGGCTCCGTCGAAGATGGTGAAACCTGTCTGGAATTCACCACCGTGTGTGACCTTGAACGCTCTGCTCACCTTATTCATTGGAGCTGAGAGGTCTCCCAGAAGGAGGAGATTCCTAAAACTGTCCTGTATCAGAGTTCCGATGAAGAGGGCAACTTCCCTGTTGTCCACGAATTCCTCAACTTTGTACACAGGACATCCTCGCCTTAAATACATATGAGCACAACGGTAGCTTTCTGAATCCCTACCTCGTTTCCAGGTACTCCCCACCATCGATCCTGAGGATCTCACCTGTGATGTAGTCGTTTTCTGCAAGGAACTTCACAGCCGAGGAGATATGCCGTGGTGACCCCGGTCTCCTCAGAGGGGTCTTGGAGTAGACCCTGTTCCAGACGTCATCAGACATGCCCTCCGTCTTCAACACGGGTCCGGGGACTATCCCATTAACCCTGATCCTGGGTGCTAGAGTCCGTGCTGTCACCTCCGTGAGATGGAGGAGCGCAGCCTTGCTCACCCCATGAGCCAAGTAGTTCTTCCATGGTCTGAGACCCGCACCATCGAGGATATTGACGACAAGGTTGTCCACCCCCTTCATCAGCGGGGTGATGTGCTTCATCATCAGGAAGGGTGCGGTGAGGTTGACAGCCATGCTCTGGTTCCAGCTCTGAATAGTGGTTGAATTGAAGTCTCCCCTGAAGAAGGTCGAGGCGCTGTTCACCAATATGTCTACGCTATCGAGAGAACTCATGATCTCGTACTCCTCAGGTACGGTAAGATCGATCTTGAGCGTCGTGCACTCAACACCATGTTCTCGGACCTCCCTAACTGTCTGCGAGGGATCCGACCTGTTATGGTGCAGGATGATGTTGCATCCCGATTTGGCCAGATCAAGTGCCACCTCCCTTCCAACGCGTTTAGCAGCGCCTGTGACCAGCGCGGTCTTTCCTTCTAACTCCACAGATTACATATTCATCAGGTGGTAAAACTCTTTTCTATACTCCGTAGGAAAATCTCCTGAAGTGTAGCTGGTCTTCATGGACATATCCTCCTGCTTTACCCCTCGTACCGTGGCACACATGTGGTTCCCGGTCATAATCACCATGACCCCCTTGGCCTCTGTGATGTCCATGATGGCATCCGCTATCTGCTGGGTCAACCGCTCCTGTACCTGAAGTCTGCGGGAGAACATGTTGACCAGCTTAGGTATTTTGGAGAGACCGATGATCTTCCTGTCAGGTAGGTAGGCGATGTGCGCCTTCCCGATGAAGGGGAGCATGTGGTGCTCGCACGTGGAGGCGTAGTCAATGTCCATGACATAGACAGGTGCAGAGTTGCCCGACTCGTAGATAGCGCCGTTTACCAGTGTCTTGACATCCATGGTGTAGCCCTCGAAGAGCTCTTTGAACATCTTGGCCACTCGCTTAGGCGTGCTTTCTATCCCCTCTCGCGGTTGCTCTATCTGCCCGAGAATCTTTGCGACCAGCTGCTCGACCTCTTCCTGGTTGTAGTTCTTCATTCGGAATCTCCTGTACTGACAGGCACACCACTGGATTAAATAATTGGTCTTAGTGTACATCCTAGCCGGTTCGTGGTGCGGCACTTCCCAACCCGAACAATATGTTTTTCATTTATTTGACCTTTTTCCCTACGAATCTTTAAAATTGATTGAAATAATTCTCATATATGTTTAAACTTGACAGGGTCAGGCAGGAGGAAGAGGAATTTGGAAAGCTCATCCTAACCCCTGAGCAGAAGCAGAATGTAGTAGCTATGGCCTCACTACTAGCTTCAAAGCTCCCTATATCAGAGCTTGCCCTTAGGGGATTCATCTGGAAAGCCATCAAGAAGTACCAGATGAAGAACAAAGAGTACATGAAGGACGGTGAGAGACTCACCCCTGAGATAAAGATCCAGAAGACCTACGAGATAGCCATGGAGGTGAGGAATAACCTCGTGAAGATCTTGGAGAGATCACAGGATGCGAGCGTCGTCGACGAGGCACTCCAAGAGGCCATGAAGCTCTACAAGGAGAAGATGGCCTACCGGTAAATTACTGAATATAATTTTACCATAGATTCTCCTAATTCGGTCAAGAAAGACTGATTTCCTTCCTCGATAAGCTGGAATGGTGAAAATTTCTCTTTTTTTATTACCGAGATCTTACTATTGCTAATTTCTAAATCTTCTGCAAGTTCCTTTTGGGTGGAAAACTCATTCCATCTCTTCAGTATTTCATATTCGTGCTTATACAAGAAAGGGATCTGATTCAATACTAATTCATGAAATATCACAAGGGGCTTGCTAGTTTTGGAGCTCTTTGTCTCTTTAATACTCGGCTCTCCTTCATCAATTTCAACTATTGGTTTTGTTATAAACCTGATTTTCACATTTTTCAACCATTTATACTCCCCTTGCGTAATATTAGATTGTAAGGTTTGTAAATAAGTAATCATAAGAAAGGTGAAGGGAGCTAGCATCCTTCTTCCGGCACTTATGTCGAAGTTTATAAATTTTGTATCCTTATGCATTCTCTCCAGAACAAAAGTTAAAGCCTTAATGACCTCAATGTATCTTCGAGCTTTATCATCTTCTTCCCTGTCAAACACCAAGAGATTAACCCTCAATAACTCGGTGAGAAAGGAATCGCCAAATTCCTCCACAATCTTCTCTTTGTCCCTCTCCCATCTTTCAAGTATGAGCTCACCAACCCTGTTGGATTTTGAGCCCTTACTCTCATCTGAGAATAGTGCGATTATCCCGTACGAATTATAGATTGCCAACATTCTCACGAATGTCTGCCTATACTTGGCTGGTCTTCCAATAGCTGAAATAGTCAGTGTATCTCCACTCATTAATCTGCCAATCCACTGGTATGTTATTACTATTTTCAGAAAATGACAAAATAATGAGTGAAATTTCAGAAAACATGTAATCCAATATATGAATTCTGCAACAGTGTAATTTCCTCCCCTGAATTTCACCGGAGGCTCTGGATATATTTTTAACGGACTTTGTTGATGTCGACTTATTATGATTGTGATAACTGGTGGATCTGGATTGATAGGGACCGAATTGATTCGGTCACTATCCAATCACTATGATCTAATCTCAATTGACACCAGAGATCCCATTGAAAGAATTGAGGGAGTAGAGTATCTCAGAGGGGATATAACTGATATTTCCCTACCCAGTGGGACGGAGGGTGTAGTTCATCTCGCAGCTGTATCCCGAGTTATCGATGCAGAGAATGACCCATTTAACACCTACAAGGTTAATGTCATCGGCACGAACTCAGTTATTGAGAAGATGTCGAGATTGGAACCCAAACCAT
>JALWRB010000112.1 GCA_027077875.1 Candidatus Heimdallarchaeota archaeon | reverse complement strand
ACAAGAACAGTTCGCTTCGTCAGTCTTATCTGGTTATCCCTACCTATGTTCGAGAGGGGAAAATGCCTTGAATAGTACTCGTCGAATGAGAACTCCACAGGTTTGAATGTTCTGTACAGTTATGATTGTGTCGGTATTTGACTATTCCTCTTTGAGAGGTACTTGCTCAGCGCGTGGGTAGCTATAAGCAGGTAGACCACAATGGTCATGTTCAAGACTTGGAGCGGCCAAGCTGCAGAGAGCGTACTGTCACCAACGAAGGCGACAAGGATTAGTTCAAGGAAGTAGATGCATATCGCTGCAAAGAGCACAAACTTTGTATTCGCGATAGCCTCAACGCCGAAGTAGGTCATGGCCAAAGACCAAATTAGGAAGACGAGTAGTAGCTGAAAGAGTTCTACAGTAGAGCTCATCTGGAAATAGGACAGAATACCGATGTTAAGCAGGTTTAGACTGAATGGTATCAACCATGAAACAGAGGATATAATGAAGTATGCAATAGGATTAGTAATCCCTACTGTCTTCCTGATTGCAACAAACCTAGCAATCTCTCCACCAAGTTGCACAAATGCATAAAGAAGGAATAGTAGCACCTTGAACTCACCGATGAAACTGGTAAAGATTGATCCATCGTCTGGAGGGATAAGGTAGAGGAGTGTATAGGACACAGTTGCGAACAACTGGTAGAAGGAATTGTACATCAGGAACACCATTGATATCCAGATAAGATTCTTCCTCTTCTCTGTAATTTTCGAGCCGAGAAATCCAACTACAGCAAGTAGAAGTATTCCTACAACCGAATCAAAAAGCATCGATCTTCCTCTGATTTCTAAGCATTTAATCTTAGTGGTGAATAGGTAGCTGTAAACTCTAAATTTCTACCTCGTCCCTATCGCGGACTAGAACAAATGGTGCTTTGATTTTGTCCTTGTTCTCCTCCATACTCTCGTCAACATGTGAGAGGTAGATCTTCTTGGAGGCACTGACCCTCCCTAAACTAGCAAGATTAGAAATCTTTTCAGAAAGCTCCTCATAGTTCACGTGATTGGGAATAGAGAGGTTAAATGAAGTGCACTCATGGATGGTAATATCTGCCTCTAGAAGTTTTAAGATACTCTCCTCTAAGTATGCCGAGTCTCCTGAGTATCCAATGGATTTGCCATCCATGGTCATGAATATCATCTTGGGTTCAGCTGAGTGGAGGGCGGGAAGGGCTTCAAAGGTGACCCCGTTAATCTCAACAGTGTCTCCTACTTCAAAAATCGTGTACCGAAAGACAGAGGCGATATGATCAACCTCCTCTTGGGAATAGTAAACCGAACAGATTCTCTCGATCAGATCAGGACCTCCTTTGGGGACAAGGACATCAATAGGCTTTTCCCTCTTAGTTATCCACTTATCATCCAGCATCATGAACGGTAGACCACCCATGTGATCTGCGTGCAAGTGACTGAGAGCAATTACGTCGATATCTGAAGGTTTGAGCCCATACCCATAGATGCCGGGTAACACCTGCGGTCCCGCGTCAAGCAGAACGTTTTTCGATCCCTGTACAAGGTAGCAGGAACTGGATCTACCTCCTTGGTTGAAAGCATTTCCAGTCCCGAGAAATATGACTTTGACCATAAGATTGTACAGACTCCTTGAGCTAAAATCTATTCGATTTTTCTACAGTTATCTCACACCAAGAAATCAGCTATTTTCAGCCTGAAGATCCATAGTACGATTGCCCTCCACATTCTTTTCAATCATCTCGTGACTCTCACTGGACGCATTTTTCTGACCCTCTGATAGCTCTTGTTCTGGAGACTCTGGCTCACTCTCGATATCTCCACCTTTCTCATTCTCTTCTTCTAGCGCCTTCTGCCTACTCTCTTTC
>JALWRB010000111.1 GCA_027077875.1 Candidatus Heimdallarchaeota archaeon | reverse complement strand
TGTGTACAGTGCTATTCCCAGTATCAGATTTGTGATAAGAAAGATCATCGGAGGGAAGAAAGAGAACTTTGGTGGTATTGGTATGAACGAGAAGATGAAAGGAACAGAAAACCCTAGGGCAAGTATACCCATCGCATCACCACCACCCCAAAGACCTGTGTACAGAGTTAGAGCAAAGAGCAGGAACGCAAGGACGATATTGATCGTGATGCTGATCAGGACAATAAATGAAAAACCCTCTGTCACTTGATAGATAACTATACCAAGGAGCGAGCTGATAATCTGGAATATCCAGACACGAAGGGATGCATACCTCGTCTTCTGGTCGTTGTATGCGTTGATAGCTAGACAAATGAGCGTGATGACGCTCAGGTATATTTCTACCCAAGTCAAAATTGCACCATTACCCTACTCTGGATTTCGTTGAGAGCTCGGATAACACGAGCAGTGACAACGTAGTCATCACCCCATGATCCATTCGATTTCTGGATTGCCAGCAGGAAGTTGACGCCCATCTTCACTGACTCGGACTCCACGGATTCGTTGTGGGCTATCGCTCTTAGGCACTCAGCAGAGGTCAGGGCATCACCACCCCATCCACCATCAATCTCCTGCTTCTTGAGGATGTGTTTCCGAGCAAAACCAAGCCTGAGGTCGATACTGATCTTGTTCTCATCCTTTTCCTCACTTGCGGAAGTCTGTTCCTGTCCTCCAAAATTTGGTACATCTGGCATCCCTCCGTCAATTGTGGGTATGACTGGAATAGATGGATCTGGAGTGGAAGTTTCAACGTTTGGGGAGACTGGCGCCTCGTTCTCAAGACCGGGCAGAACAATAGATGGGATATCAGGGGAACCACTCGAGGACGTTGCCGTTTCGGTGCTTCTTCCAGATAGAACTGCGTCCAGTTTGCTGCGCATCAACTGGTTCAAGCTTCTCATCTCAATGAGGGTGTTGTACATTAGTCCCAGCACGAGGTTTGAGACATCCTGTTTTTCACCCCTCATATTGAATCGGGTAGTGGCCCTGCTCAGCACGATGTTGAACGTCTCGGAGATGATATCTGCAATGATCTGAGCATCCTTGTTCTCCATTCTCAACGTGGTAATGGGCCCGAGGGCAAAAAGAGCAGGTATCTCAAAATCGGGATCTGTCGAGCCCTTCTCAAGGATATTGATGAAGTCCCATGAGCTTAGATCACGAGTCTTCTTCCGAAGATCATCGTACCTCTCATCCTCGATGGGAGTAAAGCTCCTGATCTTCTCGATAGCCTCTTCCTCGGTAGATGCCTTCGGGTTCTGTATATGTGTGTTGATCATACCGATGACTTTCCTCGGATAGAGGTTGAAGTAGTTCTCAGAGAACATACTGGTGTTGTTGGCATCTAGGACATTGAAGAAGACCTGTTCAACTGTTCTCGTCTCTTCCACCCCATTGAAGACTGCCTGCCATTGGTAGGAGAGATCATTGGTCCGTCCAAAGAGGGTCTCTAATATCTCAGCAGTCTCGTAGAGAGGTGTGGTGAAGTGCCAATAGCCCTCCTCGTCCTGCTCATATTGCAACCACTTGGTTGCTCTCTCGATGGCGGTCCCTATGCCCATTGCAGACAACGGTTTTGTTCTGAGCTCTTCCCGAATGGTCTCGAACTTCCCGACAAGTGTCTTGTCCTCTCCAAGAGGTTTTGCCTGATAAAGGAAATAGAATGTCATGACGGAATTAACCAGCAATGTTCCAAATAACAGAGTAGTGATGAGCTCACCAGGGTCTCCTCGGAAAAGCAAGTTGAAGTAATCAAGAATGATCATGGCAAGGACAACAAGTACTGATGACAGGAGGAAGAGTATCCCAATTGTGTTCCTTCTGCTGTAAAAGATGTTCAGGTTGAAGAAGGTGTCAACAAATACAATAGTGAAACCCAGTATGTAAATAATCATTAGGACGAAGATCAGGGTTGCTGACGTATTGTCCGAGGTAATTCTTCCGAGGATGAAGGCCATTCCGATAAGGATGACCTCGGTCAGGAGGAAATACATCGTGTTAAATGAGATGATAGCACTCCTCTTTCTGTATTCGAGAACTTTGACGTATGTCTGGTCTTCCATTCTTATGCTTCTTCAGACCAAGAGATTATTAAATGTAAATGATGACAAATCACCGATTGCCAGAATTAGATAATAAAGAAGGCAACAGGTAGAGCGATGATTATAACTATCAATACCACTGCGTAGTACATGAATTCCTTAGTAAGTTTAGAGACATCGGCCCCATCTTCATCAATCTTGGTTCTGAAGGCAAAGATAAGTCCACCGATGACCAAGGGGGCAACCAAAGAGATGGCATTGGCAGGTGTTGTCGCAATGTCAAATATTCTTATCACCAAGAAGACGACACCAAATGCAACAATGCTAAGTAGTGATAGTAAATCCAAGCTCCTCAGAACAGGATCTTGTTCAGAGTACTTGCTGTAGAAGACTTTGAAATCCTTTTTGATGTTGTCAATAACGCTCAATTTTCGATTCCTCAAACCGAACTAATATTGCCATAATTTAAATCATTCTTAAGAAACTTCTATAACTTTCTGAATATCTCAAATCTCTTGGCTCGGGGTTTGTTCATCACGGCAATCTTGCCACACTCGGGGCAGGTGATTCTGAGATCGATCTTCTTGGAGGTCTTGGAACTCATCTTGGTCTGTGCAACCGGCTTCTTTGAGTATCTACCAAGGTTACCGTGACCTCTTCTTCGGTGCTTCATACGTCTGTGTGACCAGTTCAAACCACCGGACCTTCTTCCACCTTTTTCCTGTTTAACCTTGCCAACTCTGTGGGTTGTGCACTTCTTGCAGTAAAAACTGATCTTATCAGGAAGTCTTGCCATATTCTAATAACTCCTTATACAACTTCCAGAGAGATTAAGATAATTAAAAAGCTTCGGTGAATACGTTACTCTCTGATGCCAAATGAAAGGGCATCGGGATTCGCGTCAATACAGTTTCCACATAAAGTACACAATGTGTCTTTGATTCCCTCTGTCGTGAATTCAGATATGCTTATACCCATGGGACAAGCATTGGCAGAAGATGTCAGGTTCTCGACCACGGCGTCTTTATCGACCTTCACAGTCAGTATGCTATATCTTGAGCATGCACCAAGGATTGCTCCGGTCGGGCAGATCCATCTGCAGTACGCTCTTGGAACCTTCATAGACATCAGCGTCACGGCGATCAGTAGGATGAACTTGAGTCTTACACCCATGTCCACCTTATCTAGGGACGCGATGAAGTTGTAATCAAGGGTGATGTTCTCCCATGTCAGTGCATAGTAAAGTGTACCGAACAGGAAACCTACAGGGTCGAAGAAGTCGAAGAACATCTGGTTCCTCGCGTCAGAAGTGATCGCATTCCCAGAAATCCTGTCAAGACCTGAAATTGCGAGGACAAGGAGCGATACGATGATTCCGAACCAAGCGATGAATATGAAGCCACGGTTATCAGTTCTTCCCACCTTGGTCTTTGAGATTGGGAGCCATGAGAGCAGATCCTGCCAGAAACCAACTGGACATGCCCATCCGCAGAACATCCTTCCGAAGATTGCTCCGGTGAGGAAGAACATCCCCAAGACCAGAAATGGAAATTGACCTCTTGATACGACATACTGCATAGCTTGGAAACCACCCCATGCAGTGACAAATGGGGATCCTACGGGGAGGTGAACCGGTAGTGGTGCGGGTATTCGTGAGAGTCCGAGGAATGTGCCGTTGAGGACGAAGAGGAATGTTAGCTGTGAGATGAGTCTCACTATTCGGATCCTCTTCTGGCCCAGACCCTTGAACCAACTGGTGAGAACAAATATAGGGGATTCGACTTGAGTTGCCATAGTTCTATCACCTTATGGTTCCTGGAGACCCGCGAGGTAGGGAGCAAGGAGTGTCCTCCATGCCTTGAGCCCTGCTTCACGAGCACCGTTCGCAGCTTCGTAGATCTTTATCTCATCGACAGCAAGACCCATCACGATGAGGATGATTGCTGTGACGATGAGAACCACTTGAATAACAAGAGTTGTAACCTTCATTTTTTATTATCTCATTTGACTCACCTAAGCTCTTATTAAATTATTATCGGTATCAACGAGAGCTATTTCAGCAATTCTAAATCTACCTTGAAAGGAGAAATAATCTCTACCATTAAAAATCATGCTTATCCCTATTCCTTAAATGAGTTTGACCAGCATGGTTCCGGAGGATTCGGAAGGAATCCAAGAACCATCTTCTGCAGTAGCTATCAAGCCTGATTGGATGAACAATACTTGGGTGAATGTCATATTAATCCTAATCCCCCTTATAGCCTTTCTCACCTCCTTACTGAGAATAAACATGGGCGGTATTCCATGGACAGTGATCACCCTGACCATCCTGACCTTGTCTGTCACCCGATTCATATCCGGTAGTTCCTTGGGAATCTCGGAAAGAGGTATCTATGTTCCCGACATGTGGTTCACACGAAGGTTCATTCCTTGGTCCGAGATAGTAAGTGTGGACATCTTCGATGAGGACAAGACCATTATTCTAAAGCTTGATACCACATGGAATAGAATTGTACGAACGGGTCTCTCAGATGTCCAGATAGTCATCGACGAGGGAAGTTTCATCATCGATGATTTCGATACGTTGTCCATGACAATTAACAGGTACTGGAACATGGGTAAACGGACACCAGATACATTGAACGAGCGTATCACCCGTCAAGTAGAAACAGCATGGGCCAATCGGTATAAGCAATGGTTGGTGGATTTCCTTGACGACTTCTCATTCGGTATCTTTCTATTACTGGAGATCGATCTTGTTATCTACGTACTGAGCAACTCCTCAATGTTTCCCTTAGGTTATCTGATCCTCATCCCAGTGCTTCTTCTTTTTGCACTCTTCGCAACATACGATGTTCCTGACAACATCATTGCTATCCGCCCCCACGAACTGGGTGCCCTTCTCTATGATGACGAGGATGTGGTGACATCCATTCGATTTATCGTTTACGCACAGCCTAATCCAATCAATCTCCACAGTTGTGACATAACTTACAGCCAGGAACAAGAGCACCAGCAGGTGACGCGGTTCATTCAGATCCATCCTGCAAAGGTGAAACCGGGTGAGCTCACATACGGAGTGGGACAGGTAACGGGAAATCACCAGAAAGCAGACGGAGCTAAGATTTCCTTCTCTGTAGGGAACAGCGAGAAGATTCATACCATCGACCTCGTGTGGTAAGCACATAGAAATTGTCTCAAAGACAACAAGGGGTCATTCGATCAGTAGTACACTTAATAGAGGTAAAAATCAAGAGGAGGTCATGGACTATCCCAAATCTGCAGATGTAATCGTGGTTGGAGGAGGCCCTGCGGGAGCAATAGCTGCCTATGTCGTGGCCAAAGCTGGAAAGGATGTGATCATTCTTGATAAGAAGAAGCGAGATAGAATAGGGGATAAGACCTGTGGGGAGGCTCTGGACAAACCTGCTCCTTTACTGTTCAAAAAAGAGCTGGGTCTAGAGGTTCCTCATGGAGAGGAACTGACGTCCCCGATTGAATTCCTATCGTTCAGCTCAATTAATCTGGATGATAAGTTGAAGGCAAAAACCCCTGCCTTCTTAGTGAACAGACTGAAATATGGACAGAGACTGCTCAAAGAAGCTGAGGAGAAAGGGGCGAGGATCTTCGGAGAAAGTCCTGTCCGTGAACTCATCCTCAAGGGTGACCAAATCGAAGGGGTGAGAATCCATAGAAAGGGTAAACCAGTGGAGATTAGGGCAAAGATTGTCATCGATGCTTCAGGCTTCGTGGCGGTGGTAAGGAAGAATATCCCATCGGAGATAAAGAGGAGCACGGAGTACGAAGTCCCCGATGATTCCATCGTGGCTACATATCGTGAGATCGTGGAGTTCGATGACGATCATCCACTCAAAAACGAGATAGTCCTGTGGTACCGAGAAGACATTCCCATACCAGGATATGCATGGATTTTCACCTCTGGTCCGAAGCGATTGAACCTAGGGATCACTTGGCCGAAGAATATTCCATATCCGGAGGGGAAGAAACTGAAGGACTTGTACCATGAAATATTCGATGAGATGTATCCACCAAGTACATATAAGATCGTTCACTCCGGTGGGGGTCAGATCCCCATAAGGATCCCCTTTGCATCGGTCGTCTTCAACGGAGCAATGCTTGTGGGAGATGCTGGATGCTTCGTCGACCCTACCACTGCAGAGGGACACGGTCCCGCTCTGCTCTCTGGCTATCAAGCAGGCAAGACAGCGGTCAAGGCACTTAAAAAGGGAAGCTACAGAATGGAGGACCTCTGGGAAATGAATCTTGAGGTAATGAAGGGGACGGGGAAGACATCAGCAATGAGCTATATCATGCAAAGACTCATGGCTGAATTGACACCTAAGGGCATCAATAAAGTCCTGAAGAAGAAACTCCTATCCCAAGAGGAACTTGAACAGATATTCATCGATGAAAATTTTGAATTCTCATTAGGAACGAAGATAAGGAAGGCTCTCAAGTTCTTCCCCAACTTTACACCACTGATCAAGATCATGAAGGCTATCAACAGGGTCGAGGAGGTAGCTAATCACTATGATGCCTATCCGGAAGACCCCAGTGGTCTTGATGAGTGGACTGCGAGGAGAAATTCTCTTCTTGGTGTTCAGTTCTGACAACTTTGATAAACGAACAATCACTCTACACATATGGACGAAGAGCAGAAAGAGTTATACGATACTTTGGTCAAGCTGCTGCATGCAATCCGAAGCGGTGACGTTGAGTATTACAATACACATACAACCGAAGATATGACATGCTTTGAGCCGGAGAGTCACGGTCTACAGGTCAGAGGGCGCCAATTTCACGAGTTCTTCATGAGCAGAATTTCCGGTGACTCAGAATATAATTTCGAGATTGTAGACCCTACGATAAAGGTCTACGGTGACACTGGTTACACCGCATACAACCTAGCCCTTCAGAGGTACGAGGATGGGGCGTTCAAGCTTAGCAGAGCGTCGGAGACGAGGATATTCAGGAAGATTGAAGGTAGGTGGATTATGGTCCACTTCCACCGGAATTAACGAAGAAAAACTGGAGAAAATGATTACATGATATTAGCTCAGAAGGGAAAGTACATGTAAGGGAGCTAAGATAAGACTCTGATGACAAGGAAGGCATTTATCAATGCGAGAATAATCCCCGTTGAGGGAGATGTGATCGAGAAAGGCTCAATGATAGTAGAAGATGGAGTGATTAAGGGAATCGGTCAGGATCTAGAAACAACAGACTGTGAGGTTGTCGACTGCTCCGGGAAGACAATTGTCCCAGGGTTCATCGATGCTCATTCACACGTGGGACTATTTCAAGAAGCTGCGGGACGAGGAGCATCCGATGGAAATGAGATGACTTCACCCATAACACCCCACCTCCGAGCATTGGATGCCATATTTCCAGAGGACATGGGATTTGCCGATGCAAGATCTGGTGGAGTAACTACCATGGGAGTGACCCCGGGATCCGGGAATCTCATTGGAGGACAGTTCTGTGCTATCAAGTCATCAGGACATATTGTTGACGATATGATCATCAAAGAGCCTGCTGGAGTAAAGATGGCATTGGGGGAGAATCCTAAGAGAGTGGGGTCTGAGAAGAACCGAGCTCCTAACACCAGAAT
>JALWRB010000110.1 GCA_027077875.1 Candidatus Heimdallarchaeota archaeon | reverse complement strand
TTCATATTATATCTTCACAGGAGCTAGACAGACATTGCTGAATAATTTGCCCAAGGGGGAGGCAGAATCAAATCCAGATCAAATCGGATCGCAGAGCTAATGATTTATTGCTTGAGATAACACGACTTGTGGGTTCTATTCTACATTGTAGTACATATCGATATTATCGTCAAGTATCTAATCCGCGACAAATTAATATTTTTTGACGAACATCTTATATGATGCTTTGGCAAATATCCGCTTTATGTTTGATATTAGTTTAATCCTCATAATAATATTGATCTATCTTGTAGAAGAAGGTCATATCTAATGGTGAGTTTAATGAGTAAACTTATTAAATTTATAATTTTAGTTCTTGTAGTCTATATTTTATTGGATCTCTTATTTATTAGGAGAAATCCCCTGAGTACAGAATTCATTCTCCTCTATTTTATCCACCTATATTTTGTTTTGGAAATAATTCTCGGGTATTATTCAATAATTAGTAAGAGGTTATTCCCTCAATTTTTTATTCTACTGGTGGTATGGTTTCCAGTCATTATTCTAGGCTATCGCAGCGATATATTTTATGAACAATTCAATGGTAGTTTATTCGACTACTTCATCCTATTGTTTTCTAAATACTTTGACATTTTATATATGACCTGGTCGATGCGAACAGATTCCTTATTTCTTCCAAGCTTAATGACGGCATTGTTATTCTTTTTACTTGGAATTTATATAACCTTCAGGGACGACACTGTCTTTGAGGAAAAAGATGTAGAATTCACTTACGATGCATTATTCTATTCATTGCTATTGATAGGATATTCACCATTCTTCTTTATCATACCACACTTGACTGGTATGTCCTTCATGACCGATTTACCCAAAATGCTAAACGAAATATTCAAGAAGGAGAATACGACAAAAACATAAACCAACAGCCATCCCTAAATTAGGGAATGTAAAGAATTTCTCAACAATTATTTAGCAAATTTTTTTTCTAATCCCAATTTGTCAAAGATTCTCTAACGGACATAATTATCCAATGGAATTCCCAATCATTTGGTTCCTCCTCCCTGAATTCATGTTTCAGAAGAGGTCATCCATCCAGTTATGTTTTTTCCTAACCTATCATGGGTTTTAAGTGTGTTAAAGCACTGAGATATATTGATTAATGAGGTTGGATGAGGAAATATATTCTAATCATGATTTTGGCCAAATTCTACGATCTTTCGCTTAGAAATTCTTTTGTCTCCAGCATGCGGTTATATATGCTTTCGCCGAGTAGGTCAGCAAGATCCTCACCACTCGTGAGAATGATACCTGATGGATCTGAAGGGACTCTATAGAGCGAAATAAACCAATCCTTGGTTCCAAACTTTCCTACCATTTCCTTGAATTTTCGTAGTTTGAGTCTGGAATTGGATCGCGTTGTGGTCACTTGGATCAGTATCCTCTCGCTGTTAGCACCAAATAACCCATCTATACCCTCCATGGAGGGAAAATGGTAGAGAGTATCATCCTGTGTTACCATGTCTTGGATCGTCTCAGGATCAGTCCACCACCTAAGCTCTATTCTCCTCAATCTGCTCACGTCAAATTCAGGAATAGTATTTCTGGATGTGATACCTCTGATGATCAGTGAGGTGAATATGATCTTCTCGAATGTGAATCCGAGCCCGGGATTACCCCCTACCAATTCACGGAAGTACATGTTGTTGAGTACTTCGTAGAGAAATTGCTCGTAGGGCTCCGTCTGAATCTTGAGAAAGAACAGTCCATGAAAGTAGCTGGTAATATAGTAATTAGAATTCCCATTCAGCACGATGAGTCCCAAGGTCAACAACTCGAAAATGAGGTTATTTCGCTCCTCGTTGAGATCCACATTGAGTCTAAGGTTGTTGTCGATACCCTGCAGCAACCACGTCTTGATCTCGGTGTAGCCCTCATGTGACTGCATACGTCTCAGTTCCTCTTCCTTCTCACTGCTGAGGAGTGTTTTGCCCATGAGGGTATCCACCTTACTTGTGAGGTTCTCTGTAAAGTTCTTTGTCTCTCCCAGTGAGAAATAACTCTCTACTATCTTCTCTATGGTGCGGGGATGTCCACCGCTAAAGGTCTGGAGATATGTCCATAGGTGATCTACCTCTTCTTTCTCAGGGTAGAGCTTCCTGAACTCAAAGGCATATTCATCTATATCCGTGGATTTGAGAGGACCTATCACCATCGACTGTATCTTCTCGTTAAGGGGAGACCCGATTCCGTGTCCAATCTGTGACATGATAGAGTACTGCATACCTGATATCACTAGGAGTATATTATGAGGGAGGAGATTAGCCAAGAATTGTGCATATTCACTCAGTGCAGACGTACTGTTCAACAGCTCTACGTGCTGGAGTTGCTGGATCTCATCTGTGCTGAAGAAAATTGGGAGAAGCCCAGACAACCTCGTGAGCACAAGCCGTATCCTCCTGAATCTGAAGTCCCCGGATTCTACAATTTCAATCATTTCCTTCTCAATTGATGCGAAACTACCTGAGAGATCACTCTCGTCAATTAATTCTCTGATCAGATCTTGTTTGGTTCTCAGAGATTTCTCCAAATTGTAGTACAGATCCTCCACAAGCTCACTAATCTCTCTATAGTCTTGGGAACAGGAGAAACTGAGGTGAATACCCAATCTTTTACCTTCTATCATCCTGCCGAATTGCTGAATTAGGGTGGTCTTTCCAATCCCGGGAGCGTTTAGATAAGAATACACATGTGGTGGACCACGATCTGCTGACATACAGTCATCGAAGAGACTGGAAAGAGTCTCGAGATCTTTCTCTCTTCCGACGAAGATCTTTTTGTACCGTATGTCCACATGTATCCCCGCTAGATATGAGATAATAAGTCTAGCTCTATACTTGGACAAATTCTGCTGTGTTCAACTATTCGAAAGAGATCTTAGTATCTATAGAACTCGAACAAGAATGTATTTAGGAAAGTCCCTTAATATCGGTTTCATCTAGTCTTCATACTAGTACTGGAATACCTATAGCTGACCTTGACATGGTCGAAAACCATCTACTCAAGAGAAGTGTGTCCACTTTTGCGGATTATGAGAAGTATGGAAACTCATGAGCCTGAATCGTATGAAAATTCCGTTGAGAGAATATGAACGGAGAACTATTAGTATTGGATTTGGGAGATTGATATCCTTAAATACTGAATGGATAATTATTTCTAGAGGAATGACCCTACCAATTGATGACATCATTGAGACCATCGCCAGTAACCGGGAGTACAAGTCGAAGCTACGTAAGGCCCTAGAAATTGACGATGATTACGCGATGAAATCCGACCTTATACCAATCTTGGAAAGGTTGGAGGAGCAGGGTACAGAGATCAGACGATTGACTGATGAGATGGTAGCTCAACGGGACGAGATGCATACTGGATTCGAGAAGATGTGGGAAGAGTTAGCGAAGCAGAGAGAAGAGATGCATACCGGATTCGAGAAGATGTGGGAAGAGTTAGCGAAGCAGAGAGAAGAGATGCATACCGGATTCGAGAAGATATGGGAGGAGTTAGCGAAGCAGAGAGAAGAGATGCATACCGGATTCGAGAAGGTATGGGAGGAGATGAAAGAATTGAGGCTTGATGTCAACAAGGTACACAGACGTATGGACAAGCACGAGAGGTGGTTGAAGAAGATCGGAGGGGATGATCTCGAGCTCATGTCCAAACTTTGGTTGACTGGTGTTCTCGAAGCAAAACAGCTTCCTCACGAGAACCTTATCTGGAAGAAGAAGCTCCGAGACGAGAAAGAGAGGTTAGGAACCGCAGATATCGAGATTGACATTTTTTCAGATGACCCTCTTCTTGTGGTCGAGGTTAGTTCGTACTTCTCTGACCTTGACAAGTTGACCAGATTTCTCAAGAAGCTTGAATTCGTTGAGGAGAAGTATGGGAAAAAAGCAACTGCAGCTATTATCACCTACGGGTTCGAGGAATCCATCTCTGACATAGCTATTGAAATTATTGAGAGCAAGGGGATCAACCTGATAATGATTGGGAGGAAATTCGAATGGGAAGAATAATAGTAAAGATTGATCCATCGGATGTGACTGGCTTGAGTGCTTTATTCCCACTCCATACATCTCTTCGACTATTTGCGTATAAGACTAACTAAACGCAAAACCGGTGTGGAGGAAGGAGGATTATTTCCAGCTGGGTGAGAAATGGAGATGTCATGCTGAGCTCGTGAGATGTTTCAGGGAGTCTCTCTCTAAATTTACTATAATTGTTCAAATGTACCTGTTCCATGATAAACTCTGTGAAGTTACCAGATGCAGATCTCTGTATCCACGTATTAGTATCTACAACAAGGTGTACTGTCACTATGTAGATATCTAAATTCTTGCACAATTATGTCAAAGCTGCCAAATATTTATATATTTTCACTACACGGATACTATTGCTGCAGTGTCAGCGATGGGAGTGATAGAAAATTAATCTTGTATATACTGCCAAAAGGTCTCACATGGTTGTCAACCTCAGGATTTTTGCCATACTGTTCAGTATGACCTCTGTAGCCTTGATCAGCATATCAACCCTGTTGTATGGGATCTCACTAAGGTTCAATGTATCTCTCGTGCAGATCGGATCAACCCTAGATATGGTCATCACGTACCTAGTGGTGGTTTCCACAGTACTTGTAGTGCAGTACCTGTTCTCACCCTACATCATTGATTGGAGTTTAGGATGGGCATTCAATTCTCGGAGATTCAAGTACACAGAATTCGTGCAGGATCCTAACATACCGCTCTGGGTTAGAGAGTACCTGATTAAAGTGGTTGAGAAAACTGGTATAGGGCTCAAGAGGGTGACGATACTCAATGACTTCACCATGAATGCTTTCGTATATGGACATGGCTCTTGGAATGGGAGATTGGTGATCACGAAAGGGATGTTCAAGTACCTCTCCGAGGCAGAGTTCAAAGCAGTGATTGCACACGAGGTTGGGCATGTGAAACACAATGACTTCATCCTGATTACATTGGCTTCAGGGATACCTCTAATCTCAGCTTCGGTCTATTCCTACTTCAGACAGTTGATCAAGAGAGGTAGGCAGATCAAACTTGTACCGTTATATTTCGTCCTAGCCGTGGTGAACTATGCTCTTTACATGGTATCCATGCTGATGCTCTTGGCCATCACTCGGGCTAGGGAGAGCCAAGCGGATCTATCCAGCATCGAGTTGGGTTGTCATCCCTACGATATCTCGATGGCACTGGCAAAGATTGGATACGGTGCATTGGATATATCTCCTGCTATGGACAGTTCCTTGCTCACCGCGTATTTCCCCGATATCGACAAGCATCCGAATGAATTCGATTCGAGCGAAAACGCGAAAAGGACGACAGCGGCCAGATCCTCGAAGAGGAAGGTGGTTTCTACACTTGGATTCGCACCTGCACCCACTAACATGAATTACATGTACACGGGTGAGGGAACAGATGTGAAGCAGAGGATCTCCAAGGTACTTAACTATGAGAGGAAGCACCCTATGTCAAGATTCATCCAGCTCTTCATGTCTCACCCTATGGTCTCCAAGAGAATTGCGGCCATGGATGAACTAGCTGTGCAGAATGGCATCCCGCCACTGCTTGATCTTACACCCAGTGGACGGCAGAGGTTGACCCTTCCACACATCATTGATGCCGTGTTTCTGCTTATCAATTACCTACCACTTCTCCTCCTACCAGCATTTCCAGCAGTATTGGTAAGGGTTGGGTACCTACCAGAGGAACAGTTCAATAGGGCAATGGCCATCATATTTGCATTTCTCGCTCTGTACTACATGGTCTTCCACAGGATGAAATATCCCAGGGGATTCAAGGAGTACGGAGTTATTGAGATAGCAGAAGCTGATATTGGACATCCAGTATTCGACATCGGTGTGAACAGGAGGAAAGCGGTCACGGTCAGGGGAACAGTGCTGGGAAGATTGACACCCGGTTTCATTCTCGGAGACGATTTCGTGATCAATTCTCAGGTTGATGGAAAGAGTCAGAACTTGGTAATCCTCTGGGACTCACTGACAGGTGCCCTTGGAGATCTACTCTTCGCCCTAAGACACCTCCCTGAGATTGAGGGGAAGGAGGTGACGATAGATGGGTGGTTAGCAAGGATGCCTGCACCCGTACTGATTGCAAAAAGAGTAAAGTTCGAGGGCAGGTGGAAGACCTGGAGTGTCACCGCCTACAAGGACGTGGGGTCATTCCTACTCATGGTAGGTCTTTTTGTTACATCTGGAATCTTTCTCTTGATCTGATATTTACTAACAATTGTAGATCAATTCATAGCGCATAGTCACATGTCAAGTAATTACCTTATCACGCGCATATTTGGAGGGAAGTTGAAGTCTGTTGTCGTGACTGTCATAGAGGTCCTATACTTCAACCGGATATTTTTACTTCTCTTATATTTATTCAAAAAAAAATTTCCGAAAACACCATAATTGAGAATATATAGTCAACATTGCGGTTTGAAAGATGGGAGGATATCTAAGATCCTATCGCGTAAAGGAAGAGTGACTGTATTGGATCCAATATAAGACGAATTTATAACGTCGGAAATCAATAATGTTCTCCGAAATACTTATTATTTCGGAAGTCGATATTGTCAATAATGCCCATCGTAAAAATTGGGAAGAAAGGCGAGATTATCCCTCCTGCAAGTTTAAGAAAAGAATTAGGTTTTGTCGCTGGGAGGAAGATCAAAATTAGCGTAGTCAACAACAAAATGATACTTGAGTTGATCCCCTCTCCCATAGACTTGTTGAGAAAGGAAAAAGCTCTTTCAGTAACTCTTGACGAGCTCAATCAGAGCTCTGAGGAGATTCAGAACGAGTGGTTGAATGAGACATCTTGAATATTTCTTGGATACGAGTTTTCTCCTTCCATTCTTTTCGATAGGAATAGACGTTGAGAATTTCGAGAGAGACTTTGAGAGGATACTCCTCTCTTCCGACATTACTTTTGGATTCTCTTCGATCTCACTTGTAGAGATTAGGTTCCTTGTTGAGAAGAGTATAAGGAAAGGGAATGGAGATGAGCTACGGGACGATTATATTATTGGTTTGAAGTCTATTCAAAATAGTAACCGATTCCACAAGGTGGATTTTTCAGAGGGTCCTATTCCCCAGATAGAAGTTGAACTTTTTGAGAGGTACAATCACAGGGACTACTTTGATCGCGTGATAATGGCGTCTGCTCTCCATACCTCTAAATACTTAATTACCATGGATCGAAGCTTTTTTACTATTCTCAAGGATCTGGAAGATGACCAATTCCACGGAGCCATCTCATGGGAGCAATTTGTCAAGACAATAAAGTTGTGATGTATGGTATTGTCATTAGTTTGTATGAGGTTCAGACGAGAATAAAAAGGAGATGAATCGAAGTTTCCCAGAAAAGCTTAACTTATCGAAATATGTAGATGAACTAGTGGGATTCAGAATTCGAGAAGTAGACAGTCTGTACGCCCTACCAAGAGAAGTTCACGATGGAATTGCGGATATCTCCTGGGTATCCGCACTATGGGACGCAATAATGGGAGACCAGACCCTCGCGGACGTCGTGGCAGGTATCTTCACAGGTGTGGCTTCAGCAGTGCAGGTGGTGAAGGACGGGCTGAGCAAGGCTTGGGACGGGATTGTTGCAGCGGGTGAGTATGTGGGGAAGACCGTGATCAGCGTATTGTTTGCTTCGCTTGCCCGTATGTTCAACTCCGTAC
>JALWRB010000109.1 GCA_027077875.1 Candidatus Heimdallarchaeota archaeon | reverse complement strand
CCCACTCCTGAAGATCCAACCATGCATACCTTGAATGTGAAGTCCACATCCTCCATATCTAAGCGGAGATTTTTCGGAATTTTATATCTTCGTTACTGAACAGGTTGAGTGCACTACCAGTCTGCCCAACCTGATTTTTTCTTCTTCTTCTTACCACTGGGTACATCAGGTCTTCCCCTGTCCTCGGTGACAGGTGAGGGGATGGAGTTGTCTGCAGTACCCGCAAGCTTAGCTATATCCGACGGTTTGAAGCCAGGTCCTTCCTCGATGATATCTGGATTCTTTGGTGGAGGGATAACGGGATTTTGGTGATCGACATGAGAAATTGGCTCCTTCTGCTTCTTCTTCAGAATCTCACTGGGTTTGACCCAGTCGTCACCAGTGGATATGTCATCGCGGCTCGGTTCATGCCATTCCGTAGTCTGGGTGTCTATTCTCTCACGGGGGACCTCTTTCGATAGGGGGGGCCTACTCCTTGCGGGTGGCGCAGGAGCAGCAGAGGTTTGTGGGACAGACGATTTAGGAGCCGCAGAGGATGGAGGAGGGGGGCTTTTCGTAGATTTATTGATGGAAGGAGCGGGTACACTGGTCTCGGGTGCTTTTATCTCGGCGATCTCAGTAATGTATGCTTTGGACTTCTTGTCACTCTTCTTATCCGTCTTAGCAAAACTGGCGGTTTTCTGGGATCGTACGGGTATCTGTGGAATACCGTCAAGTATCTGCGTATCTTGAGCCCACTTGAGGTTGGCTGGTTGAGCATCTCGGTCTATGAGTAGTTCCCAGTGACTGGACTGCGCTTCCGCGTAAGCATCTAGGTATGAACCAACATCCGAACTGAAAGTCGTGGTGTTCAGTCGCATCCTCGTTTTTATGGCAGCAGTGGGAGCTACTTCGACAGCTATCGGTGCTTCTGCAGCTGGTTTGGCTACCTGTGCAGGCTCTTCGATGAACTGTTCTTGATCTGTGGCGGAGACGACTTCAGCAGATTTGGCCGAGACCTCGACGATCTCTTCAGCTTGTATGGACCTGACCTCTTCCCAGTCGAATCTCATATTTAGCATGTTCTTCCCATCTTCTTCTGTCACCTCGAAATTGGCCTTAATTTTTGCATCACCAACATTCATGGTGACATGGGTGAATCCGAGAGGGAGTTCAAGGTTCCGAGATTGCCTGAGATTTAATGTCAGCTCCTCTAGAAAGGCAACTAGCTCGTCTGCTGTGAAGTCAATGTTCGCACTGAAGTCCATTGTTAAATTCCCTAGAGCATAGTACTATATTACAGTTTTCTCAATTCAATGGCTGTGTGGAAATTACAACAGTGTCTGGCACATGTTGATGTAGTTCTCTATGTCCTTGAGTGCTCTATTGCCCAGATCAATAATCGTGACGTTCTCACAGTCATTAGCCTCTTCAATCGCCATGAGGAAGGAGGCTCGTGCGTCCTCAAACAGATCAACAGCTTCCTGATATTGCTCATTGTCGTAGAGCTGAACACCTGTTGCCTGCTTGGCCATACCTTCATAGTAATACTTCTGTGAGGTAAATGTCTTTTGAAGCGTCTTGTTCCCGTATGCTCCAATAAGAGCAATGGCTTTATCGATCTCCAATGAACCCTCGGTGAAGTACTTGGCTGCATCCTCAAGGTTGTCGAGAACCTTGAATGCTTTGTTACCCTCAGCTTCTAGAATAGAAGCTTCTAGAACTGTTCGCATTGAGAGCAGGAACCGTCGGGATGCTGAGTCAGCAGCGATCTGTGAGGCGCGGGTGTAGAAGAGGATCGCCTGCTTGTAGAAGGTGATCGCATTGTCATAGTCACCCTCTTCTGAGGCGATAATCGCCTTGTTTCCAAGGATCTCTGCCTTTACAAGTATCCGTTCTTTCGTGAGATCGTCGAGCATGTTCTC
>JALWRB010000108.1 GCA_027077875.1 Candidatus Heimdallarchaeota archaeon | reverse complement strand
CATTCACTTGAGCAGGGATACGGAAGGGTTCAGGCGGTGTCCCGCAGGAGTTGTGAAGCTATCTATGAGATCAGTTTCGCCAGTGGGGATATCATCCGTGCATCACCCGAACACCCATTCCCTGTATGGTCCTCCCATCTGAGGTGGAGGAAATCTGAGGATTTAGTCCCCGGTGATGTAGTGATAGACTACAGGTCCTATCATTTCACCGGGCAGAAAACACTGAGTCATGACAGAATTCTAGAGGTCTACAACGTAATAGCGGACAGTTCCAACACGCTCCCCACAGGAGGCGATACCCTCCTATCAGAATGCGCATTAGGGGTCTACAATGAACTTTCCCACTTCGATCAAGCAACTCACCGTGAACTGGCTAAACTTCTCTTGGACACTGTTGATGACCACTCCCTCGAAGTATACGAGGGACGGAAAGATTTGGTTCGTAGGATACTTCGGAGAGCTGGTGTAGTCTCAAAAGAGACTGAGAAAGGTCTGGACATAGTCTGCGAGACGGTCGTGACCTCCGCTAATTCGAGCTCTCATTCCAGCTCTGTACTCGTGTCTAACTCTGTGTTCGAGATCAGAGAGGCACTCGATTCAGTGTATGCCAATCCAGTAGTCTCTGTCAGGAAGATTGAGGGGGATGAGGTCTTCAACTTACAGATCCAGGGCGACGAGACATACTTCGCGAACTACGTCCCAGTGCACAACTGCCTGATAGACGAGTTCGACAAGATGAATGACAATGACAGATCCGCAATCCATGAGGCCATGGAGCAGGGAACTGTGTCGATAGCCAAGGCGGGCATCGTCGCTACCCTCAACTCCAGAACGGGTGTGCTGGCAGCAGCCAACCCGAAATGGGGATACTGGATGAACGACAAGGACTTTAACGACAACGTGGATCTCTCTCAGCCTATTGTTTCAAGGTTCGACCTAATCTTTATCCTGAAAGATATACCGGACAGCGACCGTGATAACTCCCTAGCGGAGCATCTACTCAACCTCCATTACAATCATCAAAACCAGCAGGCTGAAGCACCTCCCCTCTCATCGGAGGAACTGAGGAAGTACATTATTTACGCTAAGCAAAAGTCTAAGCCTTCACTCACCAAGGAAGCGATGAACGTCATCCAAGACTTCTACGTCACCACAAGGAGCAAGGGAGCTGCGAACGAAGGAGAGGAGAACTACTCCGTCACTATCACCGCCCGTCAGCTAGAGGGTATAATCAGACTGGCAGAGGCCAGAGCAAGGGTAGCAATGAGGAACCAGGTGACTGAGGAGGACGCTAATGCCGCCATAGACCTGCTCACCTACACCCTTAAACAGTACATGCTTGATCCTGAGACCGGTCAATTCGACTACGGTATCTTCAGCTCGGGTATATCCTCGAAAGCGAGAAATAGGATTTCAATTCTCATGAACACGTTCAAGGAGCTACTTGTCGAATCGGAAGGGCAACCTATTCCCGAGGGTAAGCTCATTGAAGCCTGTGTCAATGAGGGACTGAGCGTCGACTTCATTGAGGAGACTATCAAGGAGCTTCTGAGACAGGGAACCTTCTATAGACCGAAACCGAAGTACCTCAACAGGATCAAGTAGGTGTGATATGAAGATCGAAGACCTCAAAATTGACAAACGTATCAGATCCCTGCTTATCGATCAGGGGATCAGGGAACTTTATCCCCCACAAGCAGAGGCTGTCAACAAAGGTCTCATGGATTCTAAAAATCTCGTGGTTGCTATCCCAACAGCCTCTGGAAAGACACTTATCGCCATACTTGGCATGATTGCACAGCTCTCAAAGAATAGGCACAGCAAGGCTGTGTACCTCGCTCCACTGCGGGCTCTAGCATCCGAGAAATTCCATGAGATTAAGGAATTCGCAGATCAACTGGGATTCAAGGTAGGAATCAGTACGGGAGACTTGGACGAGAACAACAACTGGATGGGGAGGTACGACATAATCATAGCGACCAACGAGAAGTTTGACTCGATCATCAGGCATCAGGCCAGTTGGCTTGATCAGATATCATGCGTTGTCTCAGATGAAGTTCACCTCATCAACGACCATTCGAGAGGACCGGTTCTCGAAGTTGTTCTCTCACAGATCAAGGAGCAGTTACCCCAGTGCCAGATCATCGCATTGTCAGCTACGATCAAGAACGCCGATGAGATCTCCGAGTGGCTAGGCGCCGAGCTTGTCCTTTCCACTTGGAGACCAGTGATCCTGAAGGAGGGTGTCTATTTCGATGGAAAGACGACATTCAATGACAAGTCGGTTGTTCCAGTGGATGTCCAGAACAAGCGCAATCCTTATGTTGATTTGGCGATTCAATCCGTGGAGCAAGGCGGACAGACCCTCGTGTTCTGCAACTCCAGAAAGACCGTCATGTCATCAGCCAGCACGATAGCTAGGAGCTACAAGAAGAAGCTTAGTGGTGCAGAGTTGAAGGAATTGGAGAGGATTGCCGATTCCATACTTGCCGCTGGGGAGAGAACCACCCTCTCCAGTGATCTTGCTGCTGTGGTCAAGTCAGGTGTGGGATTCCACCATGCTGGTCTCAACAACAAACACCGTAGTATCATCGAGAATGCATTTAAGCAGAGGAAGCTCAAAATCATCACTGCTAGTCCAACCCTTGCAGCTGGGGTCAACCTCCCGGGTAGGAGAGTAATAATTCGGCAGCTCACCCGTTACGAGAGCGGGATTGGCTCATACTACATCCCTGTCCTTGAGTACAAGCAGATGGCAGGTAGGGCAGGTCGACCGAGGTACGACGAGTTCGGTGAGAGCATACTTCTGGCAAAAAATAATGGTGAGTTCGACATGCTATTCGACCGGTACATCCACGCAGACACGGAGGTAATCTTCTCCAAGTTCGGATCGGAACCGTCACTGAGGGCTCATCTTCTCTCATTCATCGTCAACGGATACGTGACCGATTTCGAGAGCGCAATCTCCATGATACGGACGACGTTCTTTGGACATCAGAACCAAGATCAGCTGTTCTTCATCGAGGATACAGTATTCACCGTTCTGGAGGTGCTCGGTGAGGGCAAGCTTATTTCCAAGGAGGAACCGTATATCGCCACCCCGTTCGGTGAGAGGGTATCGCAACTCTACCTCGATCCACTCACAGCAGTCAAGATCAAGAATGGACTCGAGAGGTCACATGACAGGGACGACCTCCGTCCACTGGCGTACTTCCTCTTAATTGTTGGCACTCCAGATGCCTTCTCTTTCTATGTCCGGGAGTCTGAGAGTGGAATCTTGATCGATGCTGCGGAGAAGAATTTCGATCAGAACATCGGGCAGGACCCCGGTAGTGAGGTCGATTTTGAGTTTTTCATGCAATATCTGAAGACTGCTCTTGTCCTCGAGATGTGGTTAGAAGAGAAACCTGAGGAGGAGATCTACAAGCTATTTAATGTCGCTTCAGGTGATATCCACTCCCTGATTTCAACTGCTGAATGGTTGCTCAACGCATCATTGCAGATCTCCAAGATCTTCAAATGGGATAAGCACAGGGAGAAACTGGAGAGGTTGGTTATGCGAATCAAGTACGGGATCCAGGAGGAGTTAATCGAGCTGTCCTCAATCCCCAATATCGGGAGAAGAAGAGCAAGGATACTGTATGATGCTGGTTTTACCACGAAGGCTTCGATAACTCGTGCGAAGCTGTCTGAACTTCAGAAACTGATCGGTGAGAAAACTGCGCTCAATTTGGTAAACTCACTCGATGGTGGACAGGAATTCACCGCTGTATCCGAGGAGACAGAGAAGAAAGGACAGCAGACACTCGATGACTTCTTTTAATTCCTATGTGAAACATTTATAACTGCAGAACCGACTAGGAGACTAATGAAGATCTTGCAGAACATGCTCTTGGCGCTCCTCATCTTACCGTTGAGTGTAAGTGCAGGTAATGTTCCTTCAGTAAGAGTCGGAATCAACATATACACGCCCATTCTAGCCATCGCGGTGCTGGGTTATTCTTCGTCGAAGTTCATTCGCAGAAATAAGAATGAAGGAAGTTCGGATTAGTATTTGTATTCTCTCTCAGAATCTTCCTCCAGAGGAACTCCAGTTCCCAGAACAAGTCGATTCACAAAATTAAAGTAGGAGACTACTAACACTAAGTCAAGAATTGCCTTGTCACTAAGACCAGAGTCCTTAAGGTGACTGACATCTTCCTCTGTTATATTGAATGGCTCTTCCGTCAGTTTGATTGTGTAGGTGAGTATTGAGAGCTCTCGGTCCGTCAACCCCGAGGTCACCGGGTCCCTGAAGATCTCCTCGATCGGTGGTGCATCCGTCCAGTGTGCTTGGAGTGCTTCGTAGTGGTGGGTGATGCAGTACATGCAGCTGTTAAGGAAGGAGACTGCGGTGGCAACAAGCTCCCTCTCTCTCCTGTTGAGGTCGGAATCCTCTCGATAGACGATTGACATGTACAAGTCAAGGTGTGCCTTCATAGCGTTTGGATTCAGGCTCTGGACTTTATGCACATTTGCAATACTACCTCTTGATGCTCCTATCCTCTTGTACTGTCGTTTGAGTGCAGGATTCTCGGCTCTCTCTGGATCTATCATCTCGATAAAGCTCCTCTTGGGAGTCTTGTGTATTCGTTCAATCAATCTGTCTGCAAGGTCTTCAAACATCATTCCCCCTACCTGTAGAGAGAATAATAAGCTTGCTCCGAATTTAGCTACTCGACGGATTCAAGTCTCTTTGTGGACTTGTTCTGGAAATAGAGGTAGAACCAGAAGACGGGTGATTGGAGGATGAGAATTAGAGGGATAGAGGTATTAAGCGTCTGTGGATCTATCTGCAGATTCAGGACATTTGCGACCGCGGAAAATGCCACTGAAATTGCTCCAGCACCCGCGATGACCTTCTTGATCAGACTTATCTGTGTGGGCGAGAGTCCGAGAACTGAATCCGCATCAACTTTGAACTTAAGGGACTCTTGGTCAAATGTCTCTGTATTCTCTGCAGGCATAATGTTTCCCTCTTTGTCCCTGAACGGTACGATCTCGAATGTTATCTCTCTCTTCCCCTCGTCCAGAGGTGTATAGTCGAGGAGTACAGTCGTTGTTGATCCCGGAGTGATGTCCAGAACGTACTCCTTGGGTGATATATGGTCGATTGTATGAAGGTATAACCTCATTCCCTTTGTCTCAAAGGGATTTCGGACAGAGATCTCTATTCTTGTCGTCTTGTTCTTGATCATATGGGATGTAGCGATCGCATTGAGTATTACCTTCTCCTCGATGAGCTCTGACATATCGATCTCTTCCTGTTTGTTATCGGCTTTCTCCATGTAGATCTGCGATATGAACATGAGGAGAAACATCAGGATCACGGTGTAGATTAGATAATCTCCCTGATCTCCCAGATCGTTCCCTAGGTACTCTGTGTAAACAAGTATCGACCAAACTCCTAGAAAGGTGATTGTTCCAAGGACAAGAAATATCCAAGAGATAATTCTGTACCTTCTGATTTCTCGCTGTGCATTATTTGTATCTTCCTCGAAAGGACCAACTAGGCACTTTTTCTCTTCTCCACGTAGAAACTTCTCGTACACTCCAAACAGCTTCTTTGTGACATCCCTTCCATTCAACCAGTAGAGGAAGTAGATGATGATCATCTCGATGGGGATGGAGACAAGTGCCACAACAATAGACTTGGAGAGGGAAGCATCCTCTGCGATGTTCTGGAATATGGAGAAACCAGTAACTAGAAGACCAGCTACGAGGAATAGACCCATGATCTTCTGAACCATGACCGTACCTGTGGAACTCACTGAGTACCTCATCAGTCCTTCTGTTGTCTTATAGTGTCTGTCCTCCACAAAAATCCCAGCCTCCTTGACCCCTGGAGACAGCGGGTAGACACTGAAATACATCTTGTCCTCCTGACCAGGCTCTAGAGGTGGTGTGAGATGCCTAGCAGGTGAGAAGATGTCATTTGAGGAAACACGTAGAGCAAATCTCTCTTGGTGATCCGAGATGTTCTTTATCGTCAGCTCCATAGCACCCCACTGGTTATTGAACAGCTCTTCACCCTTCGGAACAATTGCAGATACTTCGTAGAGTGTCGAATCGGTGGACACTTCCACTGTCCGTGATTTCTCACGTTTCTCTGCCACGCTCTTGTCTCCGAAGAAGTCCACAATGGTTGTGAGTATGTAGAACGTAGGGACTGCGATCAGGAGGTAAATCCCGTTACTGTAGGCAATCTTGGTGAAGATGTCAAATGAATTCCCTTCGAAACCAGGAGTCAGTCTGAGGCCGTAGCCAATAATAGCACCAACCACAATAGAGAAGCCAATGGTCGAGGCCACGGTGTTCCGAATAAGTCTCTTAAAATACTCATAGTTGAAAATCTCCCATACATGATCGGGATCATCGTCCGTGAAATCGAAAATGGACGACGCAGAGCTGTAGTTTTTACTGAATATTCCCACAACCATCCCACCAGCGAAGTTTGCGGCAAACCCTACCCAGTTGTCGAGGTCAAATTGCTCAGAGAGAAGTATCCCCTTCCCAATATCGAAGAAAAGATTTCCGAAGCCCGCGGAGAATGCTCCAATCACTGGACCGTAGAAGATACTGATCAACGCCAATAAGAAGATCATTGGTCTGGAGTTCTGGAAGATATCTGACTCGAAGAGGAGATTCAGGTCTTCATCGAAGAGGAGGCTGACACCTGCATAGATAACTGACGCCACCATGCTGACCAGCAGCTCTCTTCCTCCAATTTTGTTATTCCTAAGAACCATACCATGTGATCGTTTCTTTGTTTATAGACCTTCTTGGAGTATTGAGGGTATATGGGGGAAATTGGAACAACTTATTAACAATGGTTCCCTCATCTATTAAGAAGGTGTCTAGACTAAGCCAAAGGTTGAATTACTACAGGAGATCCAAGTTCTCGGATCGGGTACTATTCGGTGAGTCGTTAAAGAGGTGGATGGGACTCTCTCTCCTTATAGGGATTATTGTGGGATTGGCTATGACAATCTTCATGGTTTTCCTCATACTCCTCACACGGTTCTTCCTTCTGGTATCTTTCAACCTTCCCATCATCTCTATGGCGATTGGTGGTGCAATTCTCACCCTCATCCTTTACCTTGGTCTTGACACATCGTCCGACAATGGAATATCACATGCAATATCACAGAAGCACAAAGGACTTACTGTAAGTATGTCAACTGGAATTCGTAAGTTCTTCACTGCAGGGGTCTCGATCGCTAGTGGACTACCAGTTGGACGAGAGGCCCCCGCCTTGCTCTTGGGAAGCTCAATTGCTTCGAGATTGAGTGAGGTATTCAAGGTCGAGAAGCAGGAGATCCACAACGCTATGACACTAGGTGGTGCGGCTGCTACCGGTGCCCTGTTCCAAGCCCCATTCGGCAGTGCAGTCTTTGCCGCTGAGGTTCCGTACAAGGAGGATGCAGACGAACCCATGATGATCCCTGCCTTTGTGGCCTCGGTTGCAGGGGCTGTTACCCTATCTACCCTTGTGACCTTCTTGGGCAATTGGATGACAGTCGAGATGGAGATTTTCGAGATCGGAACAGCTGTCTTCGAGATCAATGCCTATACTACCGTGCTTGCTGCATCCCTCGGGTTACTCTCTGGTCTCGTAGGCAGAGGATTCATAGATATTTACAGACTATTTGACAAGTATTTCCAAGGGGGTACGGCCAAGCTCCGTTTTCTCCTTGCAGGGCTTAGCATATCCCTCACCAGTATCATTCTTGCCAGTATTCTGTACCCTGAGGACTATC
>JALWRB010000107.1 GCA_027077875.1 Candidatus Heimdallarchaeota archaeon | reverse complement strand
GTACTACTCCTCGCAAAGTCATCTTCTAGATACCATTCCAGACCACCGGTTCAGACACTTCAGGTTCAGCACCTCTTCAGGATACTTTTTCAAAGTACCTGAGAAGATTAGGTCCGCTAATCAGCTGAGCTCATGGATCATCTCAAAGGGTGGGCGTGACATCTACTACTCAGTCGCCATGTTTAGGAACCCTGAAAGGGTTGGAACCAAGGGCACGGACAATGCAGGATTCATGGGGATGGACCTAGCTTTCGATATCGATTCGAAGGACCTCGGAGCTGCCCTTGCATCGACCCGAGAGATACTCTCCTTGGGTAAGGACCGGTCTTGGAAGTTGAAGTACATCGCATTCTCTGGCTCAAAAGGATTCCACATAGTCTACTCCGATCCGTTCGAGTACAGGACTCTCGATATTGAGACCGCGGCGAAGAACTACAGAGTGGATCTCGTCGATGATATGCAGGGAATTGACTTTGACACCAAGATCACTATTGACACCCGCAGGATAATTAGGCTTCCGTACTCCATCCATCCAAGGACTGGTCTTGTCTGCACTCCTCTAGACTATGAGGCAGTGATGACGAAGAGTATTGAAGACATCAAGGGTTCGATTAGAAGGGTCAGAACCCTAAAAATTCCCAAATTAGGATCTGTCTTCCGCAGAAGACGATCGAGAAAACATCATAGGGGAGAGCCAATGTATTTCTACTCCACATACTTGAGCAACCGTGTAGTCCCCACCGATCTATTCGTCACCATAATAGAGTACAGAAGGTTTGGTCCACGGGAGAGGAAGTTACTGGAGGAGGTATCGAGGAACTACAATCTCGGGAGATTCATCGTCTTTCAGACCGAGCGGATATATTGCCTGAACTTCAAACCTGTACAGGCTGAGCGTCTGGACAAGATACTCTACTCCGCACGTTCGGAGAACCTCCACAGGTTCAAGGAGAGGCGAGTAGTGGATGCTGAGATAGGTCCCAGAGAAGACTTGGAAAAGAGGACCGTGCTAAGGATGCGAAAGCTCGGTGAGTACGGGATGGATGCCCAGACCAGACTGTCCAAGGGTCACTACTCACTCTTCTTTGACCCTGACATTCCCGGCCACTACGTCGGGAACGACCAAGTCGAGATGCGCTACAAGATCATTGAGCTGAGATGAGAGTCCGCACTGGGTCGAAAGCCTACACCCTGTATTTTTATTCCCACATGTAAATCACCCGTATGAACAAGTGGTTAATTGTCGGACTCACCGATGTCTTCGTGCTTCTCGTTGCTGTTGCTGCAATCGGGCCAGAGGGTGGTGAGCTCATCGGAGCTTCAATTCTCGTCCTCGTGTCTATGACGCTGATCCTCGTCTACGGTGTGCCATTCCTAAGAGTGGAAGTGTCCCGTGAGATTTCTAGCTCCATTGCCCTCTTCGTTCCCTATGCGGCTCTTCTCCTCACTGGTGCAAGTGGACTGACCGAGCTTCCAGTCTTTCTCCTGTGGTACCTCTTCCCTACGGTGCTCTTCCTCGCCGCGGGACGGGCCAAGGACAGCTACCTGAGCTTCCTTCTTACCATGGTTGCAGCCGGCTTCCTCTGGATAGGATTCGATCACCGGTACACAAGGGACCTCTTTATGAACTACAAGGACAGCTACGTCTACAACTCGTTGTGGATGGCTGCTGTTGGACTCTCCTCCTACTCCGCGGGTATCCTCACAGATCACGGATTCGACAAGGGTATAGCCCCTACTAAGAAGGGGTCAGTCGTGGCCAATGTCGTCACTCCCCTTGCATCCTTGGTGGTCATACCCTTCGGTCTGGTCACCGGCTTTCTGGTCTGGAACCCCGATATCACGGTCTCAAACGTTGTCATCGGCTTCATTGGAATCTATCTTACCATCTCCATTCAGGAAGAGATGA
>JALWRB010000106.1 GCA_027077875.1 Candidatus Heimdallarchaeota archaeon | reverse complement strand
GTTCATCGGTAGGGAGTTTCTTCTGAAGAAGTTCGGGAAGGTAGAGGTGACAGGAATCACGTCCTTTGCAGGGCTCACCGCTCTCCTTCTGACGACTTCCTTCCCCACTGAGGATCTTGTGAACCGACTGTCCATGGAGCTGTCCAAGCGGCACAACAACCTGAGCTTGGGGCAGGCCATCGCCATGGTCAAGAGAACACTGACTATCCAGCTGAACTCCCAAGAGAGAACCCAGCTCTCACGTCTGAGGAAGAAGGTGAAGGACTCGATCAACCTTGTCAAGGGATTTGGGCAACTGGTGGGTGTGGGCTCAATTGATCTCGAACCAAGAGTACCCCATTACCAAGTTTACTTCTACTGCAGGAAGTGTGAGACCACTGTTGAGTATACAGGAGAGCTGATTGATCAGCCCACCCACTGCGGTACGAGAATGCAGATGGTCTGGACGGAGAGGAAGGAGGAGAAATACACCCCACAAGATAGCCTAGATGAGTTAAAGTCAAGGCTATCACAGCAGTCAATGGGGTTAGTTAAGGGACCAGGAATTATGGAACGGGAGGAAACGGAGACCAAGATATTTCTTGTATGCGAAACCTGCGGAGAGAAGGAGAGGATCGGGCCGTCCCTTCAAAAGCTGCTGTTGAAGTCTGATGACAGGATCAATCTGCCCGAGCACCATGGGAAGGAGATGAAATTGATAATTGAGGAAGATGATCCCTCCGTTCATAGGAGTGAGTACTTGCCATTTATCGAGAAACTAGCCCCGTTAGTCGAGGAGATACTTGAGAGGGATGAAGATCCTAATAACTACCTCTTGTACACCTGTGAAGAGTGTGGCCTTCTCGAAATGGTGAAGAGAAAGAAGCCCGCGCCCGAGCACCATGGGAAAGAAATGAGATATATCCCTGCAGGCTTTCCAACCAAATAAGGAACTTTGTGGTCATAAGAGAGCCAGGTGATACAGCGGCTACAGAGTTCTCATCTCTCAGGTTGTAGCCCCGGAGTGCGGAAAAGGGGGGATCATCAAAAACGAGATGGTGATGAATATCCTTGTCACCTCATTCGGAATTAAGAGAAGGATCAACAAGCAGTAGTTGATAATAACTTCCGACATTATTCAATAAACTTAGTCCTCTACCCTATTCGATGGTCCATTGATATGGTGTCAAGGACTGGGAATATTACAGCTGTTCGACAAGACCAGGTTGTTTCACGAGATAGCAGAGGACGAGAGAGATCAGCACAGGAAAGAATATTGCGCCAGAAACGATGTGGGCATTCCACACCAGTGTATAGTAAATGCTGATGAAAACAAAGTACAGGCTGAAATAGACGATTGGTATGATAACTGCAAAGATCCTGAATTTAGCATCTGTAAACTCACCAGCCCGCCAGTAGTACAGATCAGCAACCACACCGGTGATAAGAGCCACCCAGTTCAGGGGATAGGTCTGTTGCATAGCGGTGAGGTAGATACTGTTGAGGAGAAGCACGATGGTGTATCCGCCTACAGGCATCAGACGTCTCTTCGCGGTGAGAAGTACTATGCTCATCATGAAGACGGTCTGAAGGATCATCGAGAGTATACCTATCGAGTGCCCGATGTCCGGATCAGGGCTGGTGACCGTGGTTGCTTGCAACCTCACGAACGGATGTGCCCACTGTGTGATGACAGAGAGCGAGGCCAGCATCATGGCGACGGAGATGATAATGGGCCAGTCCTCAAGTATAGGTCGGGTGTCTTTCTTCCTGATCCATGCAGCGTTGAATGGACCGCTCATTAGCAGGATGAAAGAGGTGACGAGAAGGAGATGAGTGGCAGAGAAAGCTGCTTCCAGATCTTGTTCTATCCCGAAGATCTCATGCCAAGCAAGGTCCCCTGCTCCAGCGATAAAAAAGAAGAATGCACC
>JALWRB010000105.1 GCA_027077875.1 Candidatus Heimdallarchaeota archaeon | reverse complement strand
GCCGAGAGCACGATGATCCCGGTCCACAGATGCACAGACCACGCCAGACCCATGAAGATTCCAACCAAGGTGAAGAAGAGGACAAAGTAGACGACCGCAACGGTGAGGGCAAGTAGCTGATCCTGCCATGTACTAGGAACCCTTGCCCTAACTACATCGACGTAAAGTCCAACTACCAGTGCCACAACTGGAATTAGGAATCGGGTGACTATCTCACCCTCGGATGCGGGGATTTCTCCAAAACTGAGGGGAAACCTCATCATTGTGGAGTAGATGCCGCTGATGAAGAAGATGATAGCGAAAGCACCAAACTTGAAATCCAAAGTACGACTGAGCTTCAAGACCAGCCCTACGATGAAAGCTGAATAGATGATGCTACCCGTGACTCCGATGCCTTGTACTGCTATCGTACTTGCTCCAAAGGTGAAAAAGGGTTTGCCACCTGCAGACAGGACATGTGCTGGTATGGCAAATTGGGTGAAGAAGACCAGCATTGAGAGAGCTAAGGCTGCGCTTATCGCTACCGGGAGCTGTTCCAGCAGGCTGAGCTTCTGAAAATCTGCAGGGCGGTGCATGTAGTTCAGGAGCAGTGCAGACGCCATAAAGGTCCCTCCGATACCAAGTAGGAGATGTGTTGGAGAGTACAGTGCCTGTATGTTTGCCTCAATTCCAAAGACCTCATGCCAGAACATATCTCCCACGCCTCCAAGCGTGAATATAATACTCCCTGCGAATCCTACCATTATTCCATCAGGCAAGCTGTTCTTCAATGTATAGCCTTCCATCCTATTCCGAACTAGCGTTCCAAAGAGCAGCAGACCTGTGACGCCGAAACCGCTGTAGAGTATACCGTGCCACGGTGTGAAGAATGTCTCAAGGGATTCCGATAGGCTGTTGTGTGCCCAAGAGTCGATGTGCGCCCCCGTGACTAACCAGATAGTTGCCAAAGTGTACGCCCACATAAATCTACTGGTGAGCTCGGGACGGTTCTGCTGAACAGTTCCCGTTGGTCTTATGTTCTCATTTGTTGTGACAGAAACCATATGCTATACTGCCGGTAAGTAATATAAATCTTTACTATGTGGAATAGATTTATTTCTATAGTTGTAATATGTGTTTCAATGGCTATGAACTATCTATTTCCAAAGGACAGATAGTGACGGTTATTCAATATCTTTACCATTTTTCATAAATGCGGATGGAATTAACTTTATGAACAAACGCGGTCTTGCCTAGACAATATGGCTGTATCTGAGATCCGGACTTTATGTGAAAGACTTCAGAAAACGAATTTGAGATAGATTCCTCGAAGATTATCTGTAAGATTTGGGTTAGATCAATAAAATTATCGACTGTAAGTCAGGTCAGACCGATATACGTCTCCAAGATATACTCGTTGTTCAGGAGATCGGAGCACCTCCCCTCTCGATCTATGGTGCCGTCTTCAAGTATATAGGCCCTCTCGGCAGCTTTGAGAGCTAGCATTGCGTCCTGCTCGATGAGGAGGATGGTAGTCCCCTGTTGAGATATCTCCTTGATCTTCTCCATGATCTCTATCCGAATTGTCGGAGCCAGTCCCATGCTCGGCTCATCAAGCATGAGGATCTTCGGTCTCCCCATCAGAGACCTCGCTATCGCGATCATCTGTTGCTGTCCCCCCGAGAAATTTCCTGCCTCCTCATGCATTCTCTCTCTTAACGCTGGGAACAGTCGAAGAACTTCTTCCATCCTCTTGTAGTTCTCCTCGGTCTCCTCCTTGTAGACATAGGCTCCGAGCATGAGATTCTCCTCTAAGGTCAATTTGGGAAAGAGTCTTCTTCTCTCAGGACAGTGAATCACACCTCTTTGAACTATTTCGTTGGGCATGAGTGACCTGTCCTTCCTGATCTTCCTGTACCGTGAGTTGGTGGTCTCCACGAGGATTTCGTCGTTGTACGTTATTGTCCCTCTCTCAAGTTCTACAAGACCACTGATGGCGCGCAGAAGAGTCGATTTACCCGCACCATTTGGGCCGATGACTGCAATGAATTCACCAGATTTTATCTCGAGGGTCACAGAGGCGAGTGCGATGGCTCTGCCGTAGTGTACGCTGAGGTCATTTACTCTAAGCAATGTGATCTGCCTCCACACCGAGGTAGGCCTCGATGACATCTTTGTTCTTTGCGATCTCTTTTGGTGTTCCCATCGCTATTACCTGTCCGTGATCTAGGACAACAATCCTTGTCACGAGGTTAGCGAGAAGCTTGAGTTTGTGCTCTACTATCATGATGGTTACCCCGTATTCCTTGTTGGCATTCTTGATGAGCTGTGTGACTCTGAAGGCATCCTGACTACTGAGCCCACCAAAGGGCTCGTCCAGAAGTAATAATCTCGGGTTGGTTGCCATGGCTCGTGCGAAGTCCAACCTCTTCAGATCCCCGTGTGGAAGGATGACCGCTGGATATTTCTGCTTCTCTCCAAGGTCAACGGATAACAGGGATCTGATCGCTCTTGATTTGAGCGTAGATGGTTTGGCCATGAAGTTCTGAGGGATGTGTGGTATCGTCACATTCTCCAGTGTCGTCACCTGCTTGAAGGGTTTGACTATCTGGAAGGTCCTTGCAATCCCGAATTTATTGAGGACAATATGTGGACTTTGTCCTCCGATGTCTACTGCTGTCCTGTCTTCCCATCTCACCCTCTTGCTGAATCTTGTTTTCAGAAGAGAGGGGAAGTCAAATAGGGAAAATCTAGACTGTTGCTCTGCAAATATACTTCCAGAGGTTGGTTCGAGAACACCAGAAATCATATTAAAGAGGGTGGTCTTCCCGGACCCATTCGATCCAATAATTCCAAGAACTTCTCCCTCGTAGACATCGAAGCTGACGTTGTCCACCGCTACGAACTCATTGAACTTCTTTGTGAGCTTTTCTATACTAAGTACTTTTCTTGCTGTCATAATATCTCCCTACTTTGGTGGATCGAATGTCCCTAAACTCGGCCAGACTCCCCAGAGTCTCAGTCTGATCTTCTGTGCGAGTTCGGGGCCGTAGTAGCCAATCACAGTTCCTACGATGAAGTACAGCACCATTCTTCCCTGAACCTTGAAGAGATCCATTCCGAAGAATCCTCTCTCTCCCTGTCCAAGGTACTTTTGCAGGATAGGTGCGGGATTCCATGTGCTGGCAATTATCATATTCCCAGTATCATAGAACGCCATGAGGAAAGAGAATATCACTCCAAAGAATAACGAGTTCCTCAGTTGGGGGTCAGCATTGATCAGACCTCTTGGCTGGTACCTGATTATGATGATGAGAAGGAGTCCAAAGATTAGTACCTCTATTGTCTGGAGGTCTACGAAGCCGTCCTTAATGTAGTAGGACAATGCAAAGAACAGGACAAATGTTCCTATTATCGCACCAAGGATTGTTCCGATCCCTCCGAGGATCGAAAAGATAATGATCTCAAAGCTTCTCTCCGACTCGAAGAGTGCAGAGGTGCTTGAGCCGAATACCTGTGCCAGCAGACCTCCTGCAACCGATGCGAAGAAACTGGAGATCACGAATACCGAGACCTTATACAGGCTGACGTTTATCCCAGATGAGGAGGCTGCCTGTTCGTCCTCCCTGATCGCCTTGAGGACAAGTCCGTACCTAGATCGAGCCAGAAGGTACATGATGGCGACACACACAATTGCAAATGTAAGGATGACTGTAGTCATCTGTTCTATCTGAAGCTTGAAAAGATCCAGTCCTTCAAGGGTAGACCCTGGTGGCTTCTGTATGAGTTGGCTGGTTATCTGCAATCCTCCATCTCCACCGGTGAAGTCCCCCCAAATCTTGGTGACAAGTATCTGCGCAATCAGTGGCAAAACGAGTGTCACGAGTGCGAAATATGGTCCCTTTAGCCGAAGAATAATTGTTCCAGTGACCAAAGCAAAAACGGCTATGAGGGCGGAGGCGAGAATAATTGCCTCGATAACACTGAGGTCAAAATAGATCCCCCCGATGTCTACTAGTTGCTCCTCCATTCCCGGAAAGACCTCCTGATCCCCAATCATCAGCCCCTCTCTGATCATCACTGCGAGGTAGCCACCCATTCCCAGAAAGAGAGCGTGACCGAAAGAGATCTGGCCACTGTATCCGGAAAGGAGGTCCCATGATACTGCGAAGATCACGAGTATAGCTGCTTTCTGTATGATGATCGAGGTCGTGACTGAATCTGGCATGATACCGACCGACTGAGCAGTTCTTACCGAGGGACCAAGGAATATCCACGTATCCATGGTCGGCAACAAGACCACAAGGAAGAACCCGAAGATGAAGAATTTCCTCTTCTTGACCTCATCCCAGTAGTACTCCCAGTCCAGCTTCATTCGCTCTCCTCCTTTGACCCAAACAGACCAGTCGGGCGAATGATTATGATGAGCATGATGACTATCAGGGGTACAATTTTACTAAGTTGAATATTCACGGAGGAGATGGTGACCTCGGTAAACCCTACGATAAACCCTGCAATCACACTCCCAAAGATGCTCCCAATGCCTCCGAGTGTCACGACTGCAATGGCGAAGATGAGCGGAGTCCATCCCATGTAAGGTCCCCAAGACGGGGTTGCACTTATTGGAGAGGTGAGTACACCTGCAGCAGCTGATAGCCCCATGCCAAGTCCAGTTGCAACCATGTAAACCTTTCTTACATTTATACCGACCAGCCATGCCGCCTCTGGATCCTCTGAAACTGCCTCCATTGCCTTCCCCATAGGTGTGAATTTGATGAAGAGGTATATCAGGATTAGGAGTAGTACCGAGAAGACTGCCGCAATTATCCTGATGGTCTGAACAGGTTGACCGAATATTACCTGATTATCGAATTTTTGCACCATTCCATCAAGGTTCCTGGGATCAACCTTGAATTCTACAAACTGTCCATCCTCTGGATATCTAAATAGAGGGATTACACTCTGGATGAGCAGGGCTATCCCGAATGTGATTATAAGGAGGTTGGTGGGTTGAGATCTGATGTCCTCAAGGATGTACCTGTCGACTACCATGCTAATGGTAGCCGTGATGACCATAGAGAGAATAAGGATTGCTAGGTACACTGCCGGTGATCGATCAAATATACTGAATTGACTCAGTGCTACTGCCAGGAAATTGATCACGAGTTGGGTGATCATCACCTGTTTCTTTGAAAGTTCGAGATAATGGAGAACGGATGCAAGTATCAAGATTGATATCTGTACATACATTGCCAAGAGTGTCGCTTCTCTGTTGACTTTCCCGTAGTTTCCAACAATGAGTACTCTCTGGATAAAGTAGAATCCTAGGTTGGTGAATGCAACTCCTGCTCCATATGTCCTCCCGAATATTTTGAGCTGAAGTGTAATGAGCCCTGTAAATACTACAAAAGGGCCGTAGAACAGGACTGAGAAGGCAAATCTGTCGGCGATGGGGAGTGTAGATATCTCCATCTTGTTGAAAGGAAGATAGAGCGTCTTGAACAGCCAGAATGCACTATACGCCCCTATGACAAAATACCCACCTATAGAGAGTTTGAAAAGCCTTGCAACCCCGAATATAATCGCGAATCCGACTGCAATCAGGGCATAAAATGCTCCTTGTACAATCCCAGATAGTATGATGTTAACAACTGTGGTCTGCGGCATCATTATACCTATCGTGATAAAGTAGGCTGGAAATAGGACAATAAGGAATACAATTGATCCTAGATGGTCGACATGTTTGATTTTTGATTCGTAGAATGTCCTGACCTTGGAGGTAAAAGTCCTGTTTTTATTTATAATTTTATCCAATTATTTCACCCTATATCGATATAATTAATCGAAGGGAGAGGTTTCTTAATCTTTTCCTTTTCACTTTCTCAATTTTTTCAATTTTCTAACAGTTAGGAAGGTGAAGGTCGCGAACACAACAAAGTACCACTCGAAACCAGGTGTATCTACTTCCGAGGATGTATCTGTCTCATCTGCTGTATCAACAGTGTAAGGTGGTGCTACAGTGGTTGAGTATCCTTCTGAGGTTCCACCCCAGATCGCGGTCTTGCTACCATCGGACAGCCACTGTGCAAAGTAGAGCTGGGAATAGGGGAAGCCAGGAACTCCAATCGTTGATGGTGTGAAGAGGTCATGTGCAATGCTGTTGTTGTACTTCTTGAAAGTCTCTGGCACTGCAGGGCTTGCAACCTGTCCGGCAGTTGACTCCGAGGTGAACTTATAGCGGGCTGCGACACCAAGATAGTCCGTGTCAGGTAGTGCACCGTGGATAGCCGCAGATGTGAAATCATCTGCCCTCTCGATGGCATCCTTCAGGATGTAGACTGCATCGTAAGCGGCGAAGGCTGTGTAGGTCGGTTGCTCACCATAGGCCGCTTCGTAGGCAGCTCTAAAATCAGCTGACTTGCTGGTTGGGTTTGCGTCTGGTGGAGCATTTTCCACGACTATCTCACCCGATGCTGCTCCATCCGTATTCGTGAAATACTCACTGTCCTGTCCTGCCACATTGATTCCTGCGAGATACATCTTCTGGTTGAGACCAAGTGCTGCCCACTGCTCTGTGACTGCCTTACCGACTGGTGCTGAGAATAGGGTAAGTATTGCATCTGTCGAGTTATCGTTCACCAATGGGTTGAGGCTGGCTGCGACATCTGACCCACTTGCACTTTCTGGGATAGGATCGATAGTTTCTGTGTCAACAGACATGTCGAACAGTCCCTCGAGAGCACCCTTGATAGCAGCGGAGATAGCACTTGTCCATGCAGCATCTTCTCTAACGACAACAACATTTGACACGTTGTTGTTGGGTTTGAGGTGTGTTGCATAGAGTGAGATTACATTCCTTGCGAGTGTTGTTCCATTGGGTGGTCCAACCCTGTAGTAGTATTCAGTGATAATTGGTGCAGTCGAACCCACTCCCAAGAAAGGAGTCTTGGTAGAATTGATTGTTGGTTGGACAGCTCCGAGTACAACCTCAGTTCTGAACCCTCCGAGTACCGCGACAACTCCCTTGGTGGTGATGAGATCCTGAAGGTTTGTTGCTGCAACAGAGGCATCAGGTAATCCGTCTGATCCTGAGGTCGTCTCGGTGATGAGCTCGAAGTCATACTTGGTTGACTTTACTGTCAGACCTCCACCGTCGTTAATCTCTTTGACCGCAAGCTTTGCGCCGTTGTCCATGTCGACTCCAACTGGAATGGCCAGTGGTCCGAGTGATCCAATCTTGATAGTTGGATTCTGCGAGGCGACCGGGGTCACCACATTTGGTACAGTAATGAATATCAACGAAGCTACTAAGCCCATTGATATGATTAATTTCATTCTCCTATTCATAGTTATCAACTATATTGGTACATCACTCCTCTTGGCTCAGTTTATAACTATTATGTGTATCAATTTAATTCGTGCACATTTTGATCAAACAACAGGCTCTCCTAATAAGAGCAGGTCGATGATAAGAAAGAGTCAGCTATAGAATGCCTTGGGAGTAATTGTGGGTTATTTCTTCCATTCCTTGTCTCGAAGAACTCTTCGGAGAATCTTACCTACTGCAGACTTGGGAAGTTCATCCACAAACTCGAAGTGCTTAGGGACCTTGTACTTTGCCATCCTCGTCCTACAGAACTCTGCAAGCTCGTCAGCCGAGGCCCTTTCTCCCGAGTGGAAGACTATAAACGCCTTCGGGGTCTCCCCTCGGTACGAGTCTGGCACTCCTACAACTGCAACCTCCATAACTGCTGGATGCTCGTAGAGCACGTCTTCAACCTCCCTCGGATAGACTTTCATACCACCTGCGTTGATCATGTCCTTCTTTCTATCTGTGAT
>JALWRB010000104.1 GCA_027077875.1 Candidatus Heimdallarchaeota archaeon | reverse complement strand
AGTGTCCTGAGATTGGGCATTTGCGAGAGGATATCACACATCCCTTCACTGTTTTTGAGCTTGTTAATCCTGAGCATCTGCAGGGATTTAAAATCGAGGATTTCCCCCGGGATCTCCCCGAATATCTGGGGTAAGGTGAGGTAGATTAATCTTCCCTCGTTGAATGCGGCCCTCTCCCTTAGCTGTACAATCTGGTCTTTGGAGAATCCATAGACCATACGCCAGTGGATAAGAATCTCCTCGAATGATTCGATGTCACCCGTCAACTTTCTTCCTACTTCTTTTATAGAATCCAATCAGATAAACCATTGCAATCGGTCCTATGCCTTGCACGAATACGGTGTAAAATATATTTTCAACGATGTCAAGAGTTATCTGCCTTGACACAACGATGTTCTCGATTCGCACTCCCACGAGGACGGAGTAACTGCCAATCTCGATGTTGTTGCCGACATTGACGGTGACGGAGAGAGAGGTTGGAATGCCAGGGGACAGAGATTTGACCTCACCATTCGTACCGAAGATCTGGTCTTTCTGCTCAGCGACGGCCAAACTCATAGCATCAGTACTCTGCCCACTGTACTGAACTTCGAGAGTCACGGTATGGCGAGATACCCTTTGCATCGATATCCTTTCCTCGGAGACCTCCAGATCGACCTGTGGTACAAGTTCTCCTTCGATCAGGCCCAGCTTACCCTCAGAATATATCCCATACCAGAGATCTGTCGCATTGACGTCTATCCACTGGATCAAGGGGTCGGTCTGGGGCAGGATAAACTCAAGCATCGTTCTCCGGACAGTATCGTAGTACCCGACTCTGTTGGTGAAGTGCTCTGCAAACCATAGTCTACCCTGGTCGTCCATCTCAACCTCATTGATCCCTGCGAAACCCCAAACACCTCCTTCGGGTGGCTCTACGAGAACTGTCTCGGTCTGTCTAGTGGCAGGGTTAAACTTCAGTATCTTGTTACCCGCGTGGTCTCCAGTCCAGAGATTGCCTTCAGGACCCTCCGATAGAAAAACTGGAGAATAGAAGTCCGTCGGCAGTGTGTGTAACTGATAAGATAGGTCGGTTGGGTTTATACGAACAAGAATGGAACACAGGGTCTCAACTACCCAAATCACTCCCTCACCAGTGAGGGTAATTCCAACGGGACCACAGGGTAAACCTGAGTATTTACTGTTGTCAGGTGTCAGCCCGTTTATCGATCCATCTGTGGGATCAAGGATGGCTACAACTCCGGTTATCCACTGGGTGAACCAGACTTTCCCACCGTACAGCAAGATGTCAAATGGTCCGGTCTGAGGTTCAGGTAAGGAATAAACCGTCACTTCGAGTGATTTGGGGTCGAAATGGACAATCCCGTCGTAGTGCTTCAGAGCTGAGAAGTCATAGTCCGTAAACCACAAGCTACCGTCATCATCTTCCTGTATCAGGAATGGGGTGATATTTGTAGGAAGGTTGTATGCTCGAATCTCTGAGGAGGATCGGTTCAGCACCCATATCCTCTCATCCTCGATGACTGTAAACCAGACGAGATTGTCGGATGCCACATAGACATCGAACACGCCCTCTATGTCCTCAACAGGATACTCAGTCCGGTAGCCATCACTCTCTGGAAGACTATCCAAGGTCAGGTTTAACTGGGACGTATAAGTGGTCACATTCGTCTGAAATTGTTGGTTCTCCAAGAGATTCCCGGATATTGTGGAGGGCTCAGTAGAATGGACAGGCATTATTGGGAAGATGAAGAAAAGAAGAAGAAAAAGAGCCCTCCTCATTTCTTATCACCTCCCATAAACGTTCGCAAGCTGGCTCCTGAAAAGAAGAAGAACGGATATCCTAGGTCAAGAAAACGGATAAATTCAATGATGGCATTGTCGTAATCTTCCACAAGTATCCGGACAAAGATCAGAACAGAGTAGAAAACTGTCATGACAAGCATGACAACGAAGATATCTAGGAACATAGAAAACAACCACCCCGTACTCTCCTCACCCTTGTCAATGAAGACACTGCGGTACTTTCTTAGGTCGGCACCTATTATTGAAGAGAAGATTCCGGATAGGAAGATTGCTAGGTACACCTTCAACCTGAGAAAGATCTCGAAATTTAGACCGATATATTCGTCATTAGTGATCAAAACTGTATTTGGTGTTGGAATCACAAATACCAACAGAGGGAATACAGTGACTAATGAGAGGATAATTGACATCCACATCTTTGTCTCGGATTCAACCATAAGATATCCATGTGATGTATTTTATTAGGATTTGGAAATTACATTATAACATTCTACCAGCCATGGGACCCATGGCGGCAGTGCTGTTTACGGAACTCTCGATCTGCTGGATCAGCTCGGGGGGTGCAACCGCGATTGCTTCGGGACCCTCAGAAGCGTAGACATAGATCGTAGTCGTGAATGCCGTGAAGAGTGGGCTGATAAAGAGCTTGGTGATGAACAGTCCCACAATGAATGTGAGGAAGGCAAGCAATATCCCGAACCCGAGGAATGATTCTCCACTACCGAAGATGAAGCTTAGTGCTACCCCATATAGGAAGCCTCCTGTTCCGGAGATTATCCCCGAGAAGAGATAGATTGCCCACACACCGAGCCCGAATGACATATCACTGATGATGATGTTCCACGGGTTGCTTCTGAAGTACTCATAGCTCTCCCTCATCGCAGCGAAAGCACCCTTTCGCCTGATAATGATGATCGGTAGAGTGAAGAAACTGACGAGGAAGTAGAGGTAGCGAAGTATCCCTCCGAATACCCTCATGAAGCTACCGACGATCGCGGACAAGATCGCTCCGACAATCTCTCCAGCGTCGGTGATATTGATATTGTTATTCCCACCACCAGACCTGCGACTTCTTCCGTCTCCTCCCCTAAATCGAGTAATCACAGTGACGATTGTGGAGATGAGCGAGTAGAGGAGGAGTGACGGGATCCTCCTAGTGGCACTGGAGATACCCTGCCCGATTGTAGGGTCTACACCCTTGATCCTCGCGTACGACATGTATGTATTCACTCCACCGAAGTAGTAGAGGGTAAAGAATCCGTACCAGATATAGACAAATGAGATGATACCCATAATAGATTTCAGCTGATCCTCTGAAGTATCAGTGCCGTACTGGTAGTAGAGAACGACGATGAACTGAGTGATCGAGCCAATCATGAGGACAACGCTCTGAATGAACGACATTAGAAGCATGCCAGGTTCGCTCATGACAACCCCTGCTGCCACTGACAACCACCTTGCGGCCCGCTCGATTCTCGACTCTATAAATCTCCAAATGAAATATGCTATAACTGCAGCTATGAGAGCGAAGAATAGGAAAATCGATCCAGCAGCAGCACCCTCACTACCTCCGAAGAGGAAGGGAATGAGTCCGAGGAGGAAGAGTCCTCCAACAAAAAACATGATAGTCCCCATGAAACCCCAATAGATCACTTTCTTGGCATCATTCCTTACCCATTTCAGGACGCGATAATTGGCGAATATTGTAATGAGCAGGATGAGAATACCACCCAGTACAATTTGAGTGAGAGTCTGAACGAATACAGAATCTCCAAGTAAAGTTGTTCTAGTACCGAGGAGACCGTAGATAGCTATTGTCAGGAAGACAAAGACCAGAGAGACTACAACGCCTCCTACTGTATTGTCACCAGCTTTTTCCAGCTCCTCCTTTGCGACTTGATATGACATCTACGTTTATCAGAAGTGAGAAATTTATAAGAATTTCTCATTGCTGGACTAGGAATATGCAATTTTCTCAATTTTTCATCACAAGCATTCAGAGATATTCGAACAGTATTACCTTCAGCTATAACTATGGAGGTGAAGAAGGAGTTGCCGACCCTGCCCCTAAATACTGAGAGCTTGTGGAATGTCTGCTGGATTGGGTCGATTGAATCCACCCCGGATCATTCCACATCCTCCTCAGAACAGCTCCACAACCTTACTGGCTTCATTCAGATACTCAATAATTTTCTTCCGTTGATAATTCTCAATGTTCTCCTTGTTCTTCTCGATCACCCTTATCCACTTGGCAATATAATTCGTAAGACTGTTCCGTTCGTTGGTGATCTGCTCTTTGAGGAGGTAGAATCCCTTGGCAGTAGCCAGATCCTCTGCATCTTCAAGGATCTTCTGCGCATCATCTAACCTCTGTTCGAGGAGCAGTATACGCGATTTGAGAACCATGAGTTGGAGGTGGATTGCCATCGAGCCTGAAGTCTCGAGGTAATTCTCCAGCTTCTTGGAGATACGGCTTATGTCATCCATTACCTCGTCTCCGGACTCCGAGCTAATCTTCAGCTCCAGTAGAAGGAGCTCAAACAGACCGAGGTAAGCGTCCACCATGAACTTGGTATGAAGCTCGCTATTCTCTATTATATCAAAGTACTCCTGCTGGGCGGAGTACTTATCTATGATACGGTTGCTGTTTTTGAGTTTGTGACTCATGGCCAATCTGTATAACAGGGTGATATCATTATTCTGTGATTTTTCGGATAGTTCCTTCAGGTCGTTGAGGGCTTTCTCAAACTCAGTCGTACCGATGTCATAGGATTTGATAAGGTAGTAGTAGAGCTCTGCCTCGAGTGTGAGATTTCCTATTCTGATAGCCTGATCGAGGGCTATCCTCAGGTATTTGAGATAGTTGGAGTCGGCTTTCTGCGCGTGGTTTACTTTCGCAATATCCTTCATCGCTATCGCTACCTTGAGCTGATTACCAAGCTTTAGATTCGAAGCAAGGGACTTCTGGTATGATTCGAGCGCCTGGTTGAACATACCCTGCTCAAAGTAAATCGTCCCCAGTGAGGAGTAGCATTCAGCGAGGTTCCTGTGGTCGTTCATTTCTTCGAAGATCTCCATGGCAGAGAGCAAGAACCTCCGGGCAACATTATACTCCCCTTTCGAGAGGTAGATATCAGAGACGAGAAGGTAAGATATTCCCTTGTCTATATCTGTGACTTTGTTATCCTTGATGAATCCTATAGCATCAAGTAGGTCATCCAGACCCTTGGCGGAGTCACCATTGAGGTACTCACTGTATCCTTTGAGTAACCAAGCTCTAGCGAACGCCTGTTTATTATTCGTATTTATGGTAAGCTCGTAGAGTTCAGTACTGAGTTTTAGGGCCTCCTCATATTTCCCCAATTCGATGTAGGTAAGTATGAGATAGGTCCTGATCACAATATTCACACCTCCGTGAATAGTGGACTCGTTCTCCACGGGAGCTATGCAGCTCAACAGATAACTCTCGGCATTTCGGTATAAACCCGAGTAGAGAGAGGCAATGCCCCTGTACATCAAGATGAGCTTGCTGTATGCGTCCCTCTTCTGCAGAGGGAAATCCAGTTGATATAGACGTTCCTCAAGATTTGTGAGTACCTCATTATGTTGACTATAGTCCATCAGGTGGTTCTGCAGCGAATGTCCATATCTGATGAGATCTATGTAAAAACGCTCCTCATCGCTAACTTCAACCTCGCCTATCTCTTTGAGCAACCTTTCGAAGTCTGCGTTCTGATGGGATTTGGTGTAGAGTGCGAGCTGGGCAATTTGACGAGCAGTGCCGGGATTTAGAGTCTCTATCACAGATTGGGCTTCATCGAAATTGCCCTTCAGTACACGGTTGAGGATAAGATCCAAATCCACATATTCTATTCCATTGTTTCAATTATTAATCTTTGTTTTAAAATAAACCTGTGGCTACGACCGTGCAGATTAAATCATGGATTCTGTAAGAGATGTTGAATGAGTGTGCTCAAAAAGTACTTCGAGGAGGATCCAAATTCCGTATTCATTGTGTCAGGGAAACAGAAATATACCTCTCGGGAAGCATTTGAGCTCATCAAAGCTAGGGTAGATAAATTCACATCGATCTTATCAACGGACAGGGTTGCACTTGTACCAAAGAATTCTGCTGAGGACATCATCTCCCTCTTAGCACTGGTTGAGATAGGATGTGGAGTCGTCCTGCTTAACAATCGATTGCTTGAACGTGATCGCCGGCATTTGATTGAGATATCAGAAGTAACGGTAGTCATAGAGGGTGTAACGCCCATTCGTATCCAAGGATCTAATGGCAGAAAACGATTAGATTCAGAACTCATTCTCTTCACGTCGGGTACTTCAGGCACACCAAAGGGTGTGATCTTGAACCTAAGGAACTTCGAGTCCAACGCAAGGGCGTCGCTCAAGAGGCTGGGGTTGGAGCGAGGTGACAGATGGTTACTGACACTTCCCCTGTTTCATGTAGGGGGTCTGGCCATACTCTTCAGATCACTCTTCTTGGGATTGACAATGGTTCTTCAGGAGAGATTCGATGCAGAAAGTGTACTCGAACTCGCCAACACGGGGGAGGTCAATATCCTCTCCGTGGTACCGACCATGCTGTACAGGATGGTGAAGAAGAACGTAGATCCACTAAAGAATCTGAAGGTCATCCTTCTCGGAGGTGCGAAACCAAGTGACTCACTTCTCCGACTCTGCGTCAATCATAGACTCCCTATTTACACAACTTACGGGATGACAGAGAGCTGCTCGCAAATCGCAACAGCGAGTCCTGAGATGGTGTACAAGGACAGGACGACAGTTGGTCACCCATTAGAAGGTATGTCGATTACGATTGTCGATAAGAGAGGAGAAGAGGTAAGAACGGGGGAGACAGGGCTGATCGCTATCGATGGGGAGCAACTCTTCGAAGGTTATATACACTCCAGAAGGAGTCTACCATTTGTGACAGGGGATGTAGGCTACTTAGACGATAAAGGTGAGCTCCACGTCATGGGGAGGGATGATGACACGATCATCTCAGGTGGAGAGAACATCTACCCTCTGGAAATTGAGGACGTCATCACTTCATATCAAGGAGTTAGGAGAGCCTGTGCCACAGGGATTCAGGATGACGAGTGGGGAGAACGAGTGGAAGCGATGGTCGAGGGGGAGTTCGATATGGATAGATTGATAGAGTATTTACGGTTGAATCTCCCCGGATTCAAAGTACCGAAGAGGATCGTCATAGGAGAGATTCCATTAACCAGCTCGGGTAAGATGAACAGGGCAGAAGTGAGCAGGCTCTTGGCACAAACTCCCTGAAAACTTAGCAAATGATAAATAATTCTCGTCGTCAGAAAATCACATGGCAGGTATAGTCTTCTCTAGCTCCCGGGTGAGTCCAGAGATCCCGCTTGGAAGAGGCGACCTGCTGATATACTTGATCGAGAGTCTTGATCTTGAGAGCACGGATGACGATATGACTGACCAAGTTCTCCAGCATTTAATTCGTTCTACACTCCAAAATGTGCCAAGTGTGGATAATATATTATCCGAGATGTCCCGAGAGTTTAAAATTGTTCTGCACTCGTCTCGCAGTAGGAGGAGGGGAAAATACAAGGAACTACTGGAGATGATTGTAGGGGAGGCATTCGGTTCGAGATTTCGCAAGGTCATAACAACCTTTTCCAAGAGGGAAAGTATAGGCACTATTCTAAATACCTTGACCACCGACACCGAGATACTCGTCTACGTAACCCATAAGATCACATCAGAAGTGGTTTCGAAGTACCACACGGGGGAAGAACTGCTCCTTCAAGCTGTTGACATTCCCATCAGCAGGGAAATCATGGAAAAGGCACTGACAGAGGACATCGAGGTACTCGTCACTGATGGTATAAGGATCCTCGTCACAAATAATCTCTCCTACTTTGACAAGTCACCCCTGAAGTCATACAGGATGAATGATTCTGTCATTACAGTGCAAATGAATTTTGCAGAAGATCAGAAGGAGAGGATCGTGCATTTCCTTCAGAAAACAGATCCGTTAGAGGTGGTTCTTACGCATAGAA
>JALWRB010000103.1 GCA_027077875.1 Candidatus Heimdallarchaeota archaeon | reverse complement strand
CTGAATATAGAACTACTGGAAGAATTCGCAAAGACTGTGTTCCCTAAGAATTCTGCAACTATGCTGTAATTGCTGGGTAGAAGATCGTATGGCAATCTGTATGATATTAACCCGTTTGCATCGGTCTGCATGAACGTAGTGTAGTTCTCAACGGTGATTCTCACCTCCAGACCTTCTATAGAGTATAGGGGTGAGTCGAGAACTGGAACTACCCGGATATAGGCCGTAGAGGGAGAGTTGTACAGGTAGTCAGATATAGATAAACTAATTGAAGTTCCGATGTCCCTAACCTTCACTGTAACCACCTTTGAGCTAGTGAGATAGTTAGGGTTCTCATAGATAATCCATGAGAATTGGTAGTCACCGATATCTTGCAGAAACATGGAATCTGAGATGTATGTGACCTTCCCCCTCTCATCTGTCGTACCGTTGAATAGAACAGTTGAGTTGAACGTCAGTACCACGGGGACTCCCGAACTTGCAAAACCAAATTTATCACGGACTTCCGCGGTAATTGTAACATAGTCTCCAGAGGTCAAGTTCACTGGATCCGAGAGGATGGAGTACTCTGCCTTGGATACTTCTACAGGGATGGAGTAAGTCGTTAGATTGTAGTAGTAGTAATGTGTATAGAGCTCAATGTCCAAGCTGTACAATCCGGCTCTATCGAAGCGGTGGCTGAGGAAGAAGTAGCCAAGGCTGTCCGTCTGAACATAAAGCACAATACCATCGAGAGTTAGTCTCAGAGGCATGTCTGGTAGACTTTGTCCTTCCTTTCCTGTCACCACCCCATCGAACGTGGTTGTGAGACCGTACGAAGCGTTAGTAATCACGACATCAGGGGTGAATCCTATCTTCTCTGAAACATAGTAGAAGTACCTATACGTGGCAGTGAAGTTCTCGTTGATGCTGCTGACCTTGAGAATGCCGAGACTGTCTTCGACATGTCTCATCTGAACTGTCCACCAGAGATCAGCGATACCTTCACCATTTGTTCTTGAGTAGTTCAGTACCTCCCAAGTGTCTGCTACGTATACCTCGAACTTCAAGAGAGAGTTTCCTATACCCTCACCTTTCGAGTTGAGCAGGAGAAACTCGAGGTTTGTGACCGTCGTGACATTCAGCACTATCCATTCTGACGATGGTGCCAGATCTCCAGTTGGAACAGATTTTCCATTGCGGACTATACCATCTCTGGTTATGGTCACGTTGTCGGGTATGACGTCAAGGTAGACATCGAATATCTCTGTTGTAAAGTCCTGCTTGGTAACGGTCAGGCGGAATGTGTGCCTCCCGATTGGTAATGAGTAACCATCATATTGAGGGAAGAAGTACGAGTTGTTGAATGAGAAGCTGAACGTTGAACTCGAGTTAATTCTTCCCACAATCTCTGTGGAAGTTCCGACATACTCAAGCAGTACATCTGCGTTGATCTGCCTGCCAGTGGGGTTTTGGATCTGCCCACTTATCGCCAAGATTCTTTCTTGGCTTGTAAAACTTGTAAATTGGGGAGTCACAATCTCAATCTCCCCCTCGGTGATTACTAAGTCTACAGCAAGAGGGGTTATAAGGTAGGTATCATCCATTCCACGGATGGTATAATATCCTGAGTATAGACCTATAGTGGCATTCTCTTGAAACTGTGCCGTGAAATATCCAGAGCTATTTGTAAGAGCCAAGAGCGAATCTCTCCCCGAGGATACATTGAGAAGGTAATTCCCGACAGCCTGAGAGTTCTGATCCATGAGATATCCAGAAACGGTCACATATGTTGTGACATCCGTGGGACCTGATCCGAAGCTCCCTATTGCAGACACAGCAACTAGATTCCCAATTGGCTGAAGAACCGTTAATAGGGCGATATCAGACACTAACTCGTCATTGAAGTAGGTTGACGTCCGGATAGGGTAGGTACCCGGCTGGATATTGAGCTCATATGCAAACTCTGCAATTCCCGATGCGTTGGTGAGTTCAGAACCTAGATACACCCATACTCCTGAGATCTTCACCTCGAATCTGATTGACTGTAGATAGACTGGAGAACCTAAGAATCCTACACTTGCGGAAAGGTTCTGTAGGTCAAGACTATATCCCGTTGCACTTTGGGTGGACAGCTCAAGGTTGCTCTGATCACTGACGGTTATCTCTTGTATGTCAATAGATGGAAGGAAGAACTGGTCAACGGGATCAGAGTAGTACCTGATTATCTTATGAGTCCCAGAAACATTTAGACTGATAGAGGTCTGATCCGTTGTTGCATCCACAGAGGATTGCTGATGACTCCGGGTGATGAGTACGTCTAGATTAATCTCCACGTCATCGACTGTTGAGGAGCTTCTCTGTGCCCTCACATACTCGACAATAATACTCTGTGGTCTATCAAATACAATTGAGTATGTCGTATTTGCAGTAAGCCGTACACTACCGAAAAAGTCAGTTTGGTGGGAATTGAAAAGGAGGTAGATGGCAGAATCCTGAGAGACCATATCCATCAGTTCAGATGCGAATATAACTCCAGAGACCACCGTCACACCCCCGCTTGACAGCTCCCAAGACATTGAGCTCATGTAGTCCGAGATGTTTGCTAAAGGTATTCTAATTCCGTCGATATCCATGGAGTTAGAGGAGAAGAACTGCACCGATGAACTATTACTCATGTACGTGGAATTGGTCCCCTGTCCGAGAGATACAGGAGTCATATCAAGAGTATCGAGTTGCCCAGAAGAGACTCTGTTCATCAACGCATCATAGATGTCCGTCTGGAGCGCTAAGGTATCCCCCACTACACCCGTAGAGGCTATATCAGAGGCACCAACGGAGGTGTCTATTAGCCCAGTACTCTGCCCAAATACAGAGAGAAGTGGTTGTGCCATTACAGCAATTAATATGATTATGATTATCTTGGATAGTCGCATCTCAAAACAGAGTATGTGATTTTTATATAAGCAATGTAAAGACGTAGTGTAATTACAGAAGGTTCTTCTCAAGTTCTTGCACGAATTTGTGGTTGTATCTGAACTTCTTGAGGAAGTTCTGGATTTTCTCACCAAGCGTCCTGATAACGAGTTGTTTCTTATGACCCTGATCGGCATCTTCCCACATCCTGATATTCAGCGGAAGTTCATTTGTCAAATCAGTCGTACTGATGTGAACACCATCTGCTCCTGAGGTATAGGATATGGCGAGAACTATCTCTTCAAAGGTCTTACCCGAGGGTCTTCCGATAAGGTATCGGATGAAAAAGGAGTCCAACGCTTCAGTCAAGACATCGATTGGATGGAGGTTTAGATTTTCTGAGAAAAACTTACCCAAGGAGGTGATCAGATCGTCATCAATGAGAAGATCCACCTCGTCTATTTCCTTGGAATCAATAGAAGTACCCACGTCTGGAGAAGGTTCTGCGAAGTGAGGGAGTTTGAAATAGGAAAGAATATGTTCAACATCTTGGGGTTGGATATGGTCTTTACTCTCAAGTGCCTTGACGCTTTCTGAGAATGAGATCTCTGAGACGATGAACACCTCGGTTTCTATCTTACTCCATCGGAGGATTCCGGATGGGTGTGCATTCTGCAGAGATCCAGGAACAACTACTTCATTTGGCCGCAGATTCGACATCAATTTGCTCCTAGTACTCCGAACAGAAGGTAGCGGAATTCCTGATCTTATAGGCTTCAGATCATATTTACTTGAAGATCCAGATTCTGGGACAGGAGGTGGAGAAATTTGCTCGTTCTCAAGCAGTGGTGCTGCTAACTCGGTTACTATTTCCCTCTCTTCAGTTCCTAATTGTTGGTCATCAATTTCTGCTGATGTGAATCCACCTGCAAGGTGAGGAGTCTCCTCCTCCTCGACGAGTTCAAGCGATCCTGAATTAGAGATTTCCGCATGTAGAACTGTATCGTCCGTCTGACTTGTCTCTGCTTCATAGAGCACAAGATTTGGATTTTCAGTAAGTTCCTCTGTCAAGCACTCTCCGTTACTCTCATCGGTGTCGGTTAACACTTCCCTTTCGATATCCTCGGTCAAGATGAATTCCTCTTCCAGCGAAGTCTCATCTCCCGTTATTTCTATAGAATCATGATCATATTCTCGATTTTTTGCCTCCAGAACTGTTACCAGTTCCTCTTCGTCATCCTGAGTGGGGACGGAATCAACTTCAACCTCAACAATTTCGTCATTCGATTCTATCTGCTCTTCAGGGACAATGAGCTCAAAGGTGTCATCTTCGGGAGAAACCCCTTCGAGTTCCTCATTCTTTGCCTCCTCCAACTGTGTGAGAAGATCTTCAGAGTGCCCCTCCATACTGTCCCTGACATCACTTTGGATCTCCTCACTGATATCGTCCACGAAGGATTGGACCTCGTTTGAAATTGTTAGCAGAGTGAGGTCCCTATCATTCATGCTTCGAATATTGTGTACTGCTGCGACGAAGGCAACGCACTTCACCGAGAATATATTCCTCAGTCTTAGTTTCTCTACAAAATGGTGCAAATTCTTTATCCACTGATCGATCTCCTCTATTGATCCGAGCTTACTCACATTCTTCTTGATGAACTTGAGATCTATCAGGGGAGGAGATCTAGATTTCGTGATGTACTTGGCATAGTCCGAAGAGATCTCCATCATTCTTGCTTTGTAGTTGTTAAGTAGCTGTGTACTTACCGAAGACACGCTGTAGCTGTCTCCACGTTTGAGCAGTCTTTCCTCAGAAACGAGCTGATTGACCAGTTCCTCGAGATTAGGGACATATCTTCCTACATTGACAAATATCTCATGATACGACGACGGGTCACCTGGAGTGATCGACTGGAGTATGATCCATTTATTTACTTCGTCGATTACCATCTGTCTCAACTCCGTATTAGCCAATGACTGTATCCCCGTGGATTCAAATTCCAATTGCTCTACTTCCTGTTCAAAGATATCCTCGATGGATTGAACCGTAGACAAGGTAAATATGGGCTGATTAAAATCACCCGCAGAGCTCACAACTGTTGAATCCAATTGAATTATAGCATGGGAAGAATCCCGTTCAAGATCTATGTTCTCTGACGCGAGATCGAGGTGCAAGAGAAGATCGTAAGGTGTGTTTCCCTTTGGGGTTTTTCCATAGTGAGCAACTATCGAGTCCTCGTGGTAGTAATCGAAAAAACTGTATGGTGAGAGCTTCTCATTAATGAAATCCATGTGCGGAATGACCAGTTCTCCATTTAGATATCCTGCATCCTTGATCAGCATAAGGAAGGTCGAGAGGAGTGCAACATCTTGGTTCTGAAGTTTCTCAGTATCAACTATCACCACCCCTCCCTTTGTCAGAACATCGTGATTATCACTGGAGAAGATTGGATTCGTCAAGATAGGGAGAAATATATCGAAGAATTCATTGAACTGGTCAAGAGCCATCTGGGTCCTTATCTCCACACTCTGAATAATATCAGAGAAGGTGTTAAAGGTTAGATCGAATTCTCCGTTCTTGATCGCAGACTTGATCGATGAGAGGAAGCTAATAATATTACTGGGGGATATCAACCTGTTGAGAACTCGTGCCCAGATAGTGAAGAGTCTAAGGCCGAGATTGAGATCCTTAAGTACTATGGGGAGGATATTGAACGAAACGCCAGAAACGACTACCAAACTCTTCTTGAATGACTCATCTTCCATCAGACCCTGAAGGTGGATTGGAGACTTGACCAAAGCAATTGTATTGGAGTGGATGAAATCCGTTTTGACGAGGTATCCGAGGATTTTGTCTAACTCCCCCACTAATTGAATTCTGCGTGCAGGTTCTGTGAACAGATCCATCCCATGTTGATTCTGCCCTAGATGTATCACCCCTTTTGAGAAATCACCGGGTCTGAGATCCCTTCTCTTCTTTCCGATGATTCGGTTGGAGAATTCTATCAGGTGACTTATCTGGTAGACATTCAGGATAGTACCCAATTGTAACCGGGTCTTGGGAGGTAGGCTCTTTGACAGATTGAAGTGGAATCCACCATCCCGATATGACGTGGATTTGGTGAGTTGATCTTTCTTCAGATAGAACCTTGAGACCGTCTTGATATCTCTCACAATATTCTGAGGTATGTTTCCAATGCAGGAGACAAAGAGAACGAGGTAGAAAATCTTCAGACCTTTCTGATCGATTGGTTCGATGATGAATCTGACTGAAAGGGACACCTCCTCACTCCTGTACCTCTTGATGATTCGGTGTAACAGAGATATCTTTCTTTGAATATCATACACCGAATTTGACGGGAGTATCTCAGTATCGGTTCTGAACTTTATCGGTTTCTTCAGATTTTCTTTAACCCTCCCGTCATTCAATCGCATGATGAAAAGACTAATTGTCCTATCATTGGTTATCTCTAGTCCCAGCTGTTTCTGCATGTTACTCCAGAAATGATTATGCAGTACGCATAAAAGGAGTGATGACTCCACGTAAAAAAGATGAAGTACACAGTGGTGTAGATAAGGATAAATTAAGCTGATTGAGAATCATACTACAGTGGTTGTGAACATTCGGTCCCCATTCTGGATAAAATATGAGGACGACCAACTTGAGATGATATTCTGGCCAAATGCACCGGTAATAACCAATACTCAGCTGAGAATTGAACTTCTTAATAGTTTAGAGTCTATTGATCTTAGTGCCTACAATGAGATAGAGTTCAACCTCTCGGTAGGGATACCAGGAGTTGTTCACATGAAGCGATTGGAAAACAGCTTCTACGGAATATGGATCCCAGATTCATTCCATTCATTGAGAAAAATACTTAACAAAGCCTTCTTCATCGAGTTCTGGCATCCCGGTCTTACAGGCGATCTCAAAGAAGTCATTGACCAGTTTCACGAATTCAGGCATACTAAACCTGAGGCTTTTCTTCCAGAAAATGCAGATGATCTCGATCTACCACCTACATGGTTACTCAATAAGTCAGCTATAATGAATCTGCTCCCTAATTATAAGTATGACGACCTCTTTATCCTCTCGTCTTTCAACGACCTGATTGAGTACTTTCTCTCCCCATTGACCGAGGACCAGAGAGTACAACTTGCCTCGATTCCACAGGAGCTCCTCCTTACAATTTTCCGTATTTTTGAGATATGGATCACCTCGTTGGACTATGCTGAAGCTTTCGAGCTCTTCTGGCACATTGCACTTCTTGTAACCACGGTACACCCTGAGGAGGTAGAGAGATTCGGGGTGAAGTTCTTCAACAACGATGTGCTCACAGACTATCTTACAACACGTGAGACCTCGTGGTTAGAATCTGTAGGGGAAGGGAGTAGTAACCCAATTATTCGGAAAAGGGCATACTTTATTTTAGGAAACTACTACGTGTCAGTTGGAAATCTAAAGAAAAGCATTGACTATTTGAACAGGGTCCCAACCATCAAGTCCAAAACCTCATTTGACTACATATCCACCAGATCCTACATCAACCTAGCGAAGATCTACAGAAACCTAGGTGATTTCACTAAATCCTCGTTTCACTATGCCCTTGCTCTCACCCTACTCAAAGGGTTTACCTCAAGTCAGATGTACATAAAAGCAACACAAGAGTATCTGAATCTCAAGATTGCGATGGTTGTGAATCTCCTGCACCACGGGATCTACCAAATCAATACCCAAAACGACAACGACGAGTACTTGTTCTCACTATTGACGGGTGTACGTAAGGTTTTCCAGCTATTTAGTCAGGTTCATCGAACACAACAGAAAGAGATTATAGGAGTAACTTCCGATATTATCTCTATCACCAGGAATCAGCTCCTTTTTCATGAGAAGGAATATGCCAGAATAGGTGTAGAGACAGGGAAAATAGTAGAGATACTCGATAACCTAACTTCTAACAAGTTTATTGATGAGGATA
>JALWRB010000102.1 GCA_027077875.1 Candidatus Heimdallarchaeota archaeon | reverse complement strand
CCTAAAATCAAGAAGTGACCCGTAAGTCTATCGGAGACGAGGGAAAGGCTCTGAACATCCCATGGAACATTCCGGATTCATTGGGACATTTTATTATCTTATTCAGAGCTTCTCCGTCATGGGCCGGTTAGAATTTGAGCCAATAGATGAATTGGAGTCCTCGACTCTGGTGCTTAGATTGTTCATCTTGCTTCTTTGGACCAGTATTCTTGTCTTTGCTGCACGCACACCATCCGATTTTCTTCTTACCACTTATCCCCCATATTTCGTCTTTACAGTCGGACTCTTCCTCTTCTTGGTTCTGAATATCGCCATGCAATTGGTAGACACACCCCGGATAGCCATAAAGCGTAGTTCGTCACAGCGTAGTCATCCCCCTCGGGCGATGATTAAGAAAGTTGAGAGCTTCGATCTCCCAAAAATAGGTCTGATCCGGATGATTGTCCCACAAGAAGATGGCATATTGGTCATCTGCTCCTCGAAGTTATTTTTCCGTGAATTGAGGGATATAACCGTGTTTTTTGTTTCTCCAAAGGAAACCCATATCATCCTCCGGCTCCCCGATAATTTGCCTTACCTTGTCGCCCGATGTCGAGAAAATCTTTACATAACTCCAACTGGTAGCAGTGAAACCTCCAAGGGATCAGTATCGTCCAGGTACGTATTCGCCATATCGCAAGGAAAGGTAAAGTGGAACAAACCTCTGGACACATACACCCAAGATTTGCCCAAGGACATATCCTGTGTTCCTAATGGTACGCATGACATCATCTTGTTGCGCACCGATGGCGAGCCCGTCTTTCTCGACGAGTCGGGTGCCCCAATTACTCCCCCTCTCCCCATCACTCCAGAAGGCATGTCATTGCGTGAAGTGCGTAAATTATTCTCGGTCGGGGGGAAAATTTTTCTGCAGTTCGACAAATTCGATGGGGAAAGGCTCTCCTACTTCCTCTGGGATGGAAATGAAGAACTGAAGATTCCCAAATTTATGTACCATAATCGACTTGACCTCACTTTCCGTGGCAAATACACCCTCGGATTAGACTCAACGGGTATTAAGCCGATGAGTGTTAACAGACTAAAAGTCCATCTTGATAGGAAGAAGGAATTCGAGCTCTACTGCTTTGATACACTGCAAATAGCTAGTGGACCATGCGTCGTCCTCGGTCTATTCGAACCCCTCCTTACGGATAGACTCGCTCCGCTAATGTTCCTACTGCCTTGGAGGAATCAATCACTTGCTTTTCTCGATACAGATTCAATGCAGATCGCCCGGGTGCCCTATCGAATTCGGGACAAAAGCTTTGCATCCGCTTGGAGAGGAGAGGACCTATTCGTCGCTTCTGGGTACCACATCGATGTCTTTCAGTACGCGGCAGAGTCCACAAGTTAGCAGATCTCCTAATATCATTTGGTAGCAGAGCTTATTGTCAGTCTATGTTCGAATTGTTTTACAAAAGCTTCTTCCCTAATGAGCCGATAGCTTGCATCATGGATTTCTCCAAGGCTTGAAATGACTACCGATATCCCCGGTGAGAGGAGGATCAGGTATCCTCAAGCAGCTCATGAAGAGGTGGAAGCTGGTGGTGCAGAGAACGATCTTCAACCTCGAAAACTGCCCGAATGACTGCGAGACCTCATGCTATTCCTGCATGAATACCTACTGGAACCAGACGTTTCAAGATGAGCTGGACCGTAACAAAGCAGCAGATATCCTGAGGACTTACCTCACCGACCCTGTGGAGGAGGAGACGATCCCCGCTAATCACAAACAAGAGAGGGAGTCGCACTCCGCGACCCCACCAGAGCGTGGGTTCGAGGTCATCCTAAAGGAGAATAGAATCTACGGCTACGAGACGCAGAAGAAGGTGGATCTGGGTGACAGCGATATCCCATACACCATCCCAGACTTCGTGTTCAAGGAGGCAAAACTTGCGATATTCACTGATGGCAATACCTTCCACCCACCCAACCGCCGTAGGGACAAGCTGATCGACATGTTACTGGAGGACATGGGGTGGAAGTCCATCCGCATCCTGAACTCCGACCTCGATGATCCCGTGATGCAGCAGATCTACCTTAAGGAGATCACAAAGAGGCTATCTAGTGCCCCACGGTAGGATCAGAATACCATTGTAGGATATGGCACCCCTGCAGAATCAACACAAGTTGTGAAGTAAGTTCCTTTCCCCCCTGCTCACAATTGGGGCAACAATTTGAGGTTCTGTATCATCATCCTAAACATCCTTATATCCCGAACTGTACAACAACCCATAATGGCGTTCTCATCACCCCAACAGGTTGGAAGCTTCAGGCTCAGTGAGGGCGATCTCCCAAGTGACATAATCGAATTGATACAGGATCTAAAGAAAAAGATCCGGACACCTCGTACTCCAGCAACCAGCATGGCCAGACAGCGTCTGGAAAGCAAGTATCCGAAGTATACCGAGAGGAGGACACAGAGAAAAGAGCACGCTAAGGGTGACTTCGGGGAGGCATCCGTTGACCTCGCCCTCATACATGGATGGAAGATTGGCGACATCCACCTGATCAGAAGAAAATGGGTGCACCCCAGAAGAGCCCCAGCAAGAGGAATTGACATCATAGCAGTGACTGACGACGCAGTATACATCTTCGAGGTGAAGGCATCGGGGGCACAGGAAATAAGCCAACAGATCAGTCAAATCAAGAAATTCCTGAAAGCTGATGAAGGAAATATTCAGGAAATACTGGATGAGATAGATCATGTCATGAATTCAGACCGGAACATAGGGGACACCATCACCAAGCTAATTGAGACCAATGGACACAAGAGTATCGTCCATTCTGGAGGGCTGGTCGTGAACAGCTCACACCGAGCAGGAAACCCGATCAAAAATCTCAAGGCAATCAGTGGAGGGAGCTACGGTCTCATCATTCTCTACGGAAAGGACATAGACACTCTGGCAGATCGATTCAACAAGGAGGTAAAGTAATGGGTGACCCATCCAAGTATAATCTGGACAGAGTAAAACGTTACCTGAATAAGGTCGATGGGATCAAGGACTTCAAGATAAAGATGGAACTCGACAAGCAACCCTCGCTTGACTCTTTCTTCGAGGAAGAGGAGGAGGACATCAGGTCGTCTTTCAATATACTAGCAGCCAATTACCTCTTGGACAGAGTGGAGGAAAACGTGAGGAATCCTGAAGACGAGGATCAATTAGCTGCTCTTCGGGACAAACTCGCGGAGTTAATCGGAAGCTACAGAAAGAATGTGGCCTTACCGACATCACTCTCCGATACTCTCCAAATCTATGCTGCAATAGAGGACGAGTTCGCGGGCATGACACCCTTGGTGAGAAATATCAGCGAGCAACTGGATGAGGAGACATTTGAGTACGCCTCTTCAGAGGAGAGATTGGTCCTCCGATCCGTCATCAAATTCTTCAACAGGTCGACATACAGGAAGGGGGATCTAGATGCGATAAATCAGAAACTCGATGTCATACGTGAAGAGTACCTAGCGAGAATGCAGGAAAGTACAGAGGACATTCCTGAGGATCCTGATGAGGAGATCTCCGAGACTATCTCCGCCGACGATCTGGTGAAGTTCGAAGCCATGATTTTCGTGCTTGAGATCCCGAGCATACTGGAGGAATTTCTCGATCACTACATTGGAGAGGGGGAGGACGGGCAGTGGGAGGAACTCCTTGACAGCACCTCGGATGATCTAAGTGAGCTCGGTAACTACTACTTCGCAGTGCTCTCCCGAAGACTCGCTTCCATCATACGGAGAGTAAGGGATCGTATGGTCATCAATATAGATGATCACGAGATAAGGGAATATCTCCTGAATAGAAAGATGTACGAGCTATGGCCCCCACAGATACGGGCCATAAGACGCATCATAGACGTGGACAAGTCCTACTTCATCTACCAGCCTACAAGCTCCGGGAAGAGCCTACTCGCAGAGATATGGATTCACAAACACCTCCTGCGCAGAAGGGACGAGCAGGTGATCTACATCGTCCCCTCCAAGGCCCTTGCGAATCAAGCGGTGAGGGATTTGTCAAGATCATTGGACGCAGTCGTGACAAACCTGTCGGGACAACAGGTCCACCCATTCCTCGACGTGGTCAGGAGGTCTCTCTCAGAAGTACTGGTGATGACACCTGAGAAGTTCACGATGCTCTACCAGAATGGATATGTCCGGACGAAGCAGCCGTCTACAATTGTCATCGACGAGGCACACTCCTTCCTCGGTGTGGACCCGAGGGATTTCACAAACTCCGTGTCACTGCTGAAGACAAAGCTCAAGATGGATGACATCCCCATGCTCGGTCTGTCAGCGGTCATAGATGACCCAAGATACATCGAGACATGGGAACCCATGAGATTCAACCTCGTTGGCTCCACATGGAGGTCCACAAGGTTGAAAACGTTCAAGATAGATGTGAAGAAGAACACGATAACACAGCTGGATAGCACCAGTGAGAGACTGGAGGAGGTGGCAGTCAAAACGATGGATCCAAGATACAAAGGTCTGAAGAGACCGGAGCATGTCAGAAGACTTGTGAACGAACTGACAACCGGAGGTCAGAAGAAGATCATCGTGTTCACCAACTCACGAAATAAGTCGGAAGAGATGGCAAATTTCATCTCCGAACTTGCAGACGAGGTGGACGATGTCTCCGAGATCACCAAGTTCATAGATGCCGAGCTGGGGGAGAATGTGCTGAGCAGGCTGATCTCAAGGGGTGTAGCATACCACCACGCAGGACTACCCCCAAAAGTTCTCGAGCGGATACTCACCGAGTTCGAGAACGGAAAGGTCAACATCATCTGCGCCACAACCACACTGGCTGAGGGACTGAACACCCCTGCGGACATAGTGATCATCGCCTATCCACACCACTACGACGCGGTAGCAGATAAGAATAAGCCATTCCCGCTACAGCTCATTAAGAACATGTTCGGACGGGCAGGAAGAGCCAATAAGGAGGGTATCGGTCAGGCATACATCTACACGAAGGACATGGAAATGCATCGAGGAATAACGCCAGAGACCACGCTTACGGGTCAGGTAAACGTTGATGTCTCCTTCCCAGTTATACGGGAATTCAGGAATGCGAATTACACGGAACCGGACCTCCTCAGATTCCGGTCTTCCATCTACTCACTCATCTGCGAGGGGGTACTGAACTCCGAGAATGTCTCCACGTTCATAGACAAAATAGATAGCAAGCGACAGCACCAGTACGAAGATATCATCAGGAAAACCGTGAAGTCATTCGGGAAACTTGACAAATTACTGATCAAGAGAAGTCCATTACGGGCGACATCAAGAGGATGGATCTGTTACCAGACAGGTCTGGACCCGGTCTCTTTCAATGATTTTGTGGAGAGACTCCACGAGATGACCAATGAAGAATCACTCCACCGTACCGTCCTTAATCGAAAATTTAGTGAATTGAATCAAAGGGAGCGTCTCGGTCTTATCAACATGTTCTTCCTCCCGGATGAGGCCCGTCTGACAAAGAGAAACACCGTCGATTCCAAGTACCGTCCATACCTTCTGGACATGTGGATGTCGTCTAACGGATCACTTGTGGAGACCGCAGAGCGTTACTGGGAGATAGATCCTGATTCCACAATCACCAAAATCGCGACGACCATCTTCGACACCTTTGGCAATACCGTCACCTGGACCGCATGGGCACTTTTCAAGATCCTTGACAGCGAGTTCAAGCTTTCATACCATGACAGTTACTCACTCATACCCTTCTACATTAGAACCGGGAAGACAGAACCTCTTGAGGCCATCCTCGAATCACTGTCCGTGACCGAGGAGATGCGGGATCGAATCCGTGAACTGAGACCTGCAGAGCTGGAAGGAGATGGCGACATCCAAGGTCTGTTCGACTGGTTGGTCAACACGGTACCTGAGAAAATCGAAGGGGATAACCTCGACGTCATGCTGCTCAAATCACTGAGAACCGAAGGGGACAGGAACAGAGCATTTTACATCGCTGCCTTCGATGCAGGCTGGGAGCGTATAGCTTCTAAATCACTTAATAGGATCGAGGTGGATGAAGATGTGGTCAACACCTGTATAGACCGTATCCTGTACCCCGTTGAAGAGCATGCTGACAAAATATCCTCACCCCTGGATGCCAAAATCAAGATAGCGTACAGTGTGATAGAGGAGAAGAACGAGGAGAAGAGACATGTCTACGTACGTATGCTCGATGAGCTATTGGCAAGATACAAATCGTGACTGCGTAACGAACGATCAGCATAACACGGGTTAAGAGAAGTAGAAGACACACATAGAAACACCCAAACTTACGACTAATTCAATAACATAACGATTGATCAACGCATTTTACAGAGCCTCCTATACCAAGTATAGTATGCTATTTGAAGACATATTCAGTTATTAATTGAACATCATTACCATTCCTTGTTACAATACGCACACATATGAGTATCCACACCCCCATGTGCACAATGCGCCACGCACGATGATTAATGATCTATACTAGACCTTTCGGGTACAGTTGTGATTCACGTGTAGGCATGCACGCATCCATTGGACGGATTGTACAGGAATGCCATCCTGCGAACCCCGATGTGTTGACACCCAGCAATTCAAGCCCCATGTCAAGCACAGTCAAAGACATGTAGGGCACCTTTTGGTATTTGGCAGAAATCATAACTTATTCGAATGGTAGTGATCGAAAAATTGTATCTCCCAGAACACGAATTTCAGGCTTTCAAACCCACAGAAATCACCACAGCGAATTTGAGGGAGATATAGTAACCCCAATTCCCGACAGACAGAGTACTTTGGAGATAGCATGATTTAGATTCCGAGCAGATACTTTAGCTCCATAAGATACAGAGGTCGTGATCGAAGCAATTGTTGGAGAACCGAGGAAGAGGAAATCGCCAAGTACCACTTTCACCGATGGTCAATCGATCTAGATGCGATCTGCGTTGTAGGCTAAGAAATGCGCAGATAGTCCAAACTATACGCGAAAGTGGAAGTGATGAAGTAATTCACTAGATTTGCGCAGATCAGGTAATTGATCAAGAGATGGCAGAAACCAGAAATAAACGATTTTCGAAACATTCATCGCGACCTCCGTAAAATTGCGTATAGTCAAATAATCACTTCGTTAATACAGCGACTGATTGATGAACTTACGCGCCACTTGTGATCCAAATTACGCGATATTTCGAGATTTACCTAGAGCACCCTTTTTATATTATCTTATATTCCTATTTATTACAGCGTATATCATTTTATACCTCATGATTATCTTTGCTATTAACTATAATCAGTTTTCTTTAGAGCTAACAATGATTCTTGAGTAGAATATTTTCACGGGTAAATATTATTGGGCGATAACTAGAGTGAAGCGCCCGAATGTCAACACTATGTAATCTCCATAAGCTTATTTATAGTGATGATATATTCAGCTATATTACAAGATCATTTCTGTATTAGCATAGTATAGATATTTTGCAACCATATTTTTGAACCCTCGATTTTCTGCATTTTCAAGCCTATTAATACTGTTTTAGTTTCCTTTAACATTTATCATACTATTAGACATATATTTCTATATTACTACTATTTAATAATCTATTATCGCTTTTAATTACTTCTACATATGCATATTTAATATTACTATGCTTAGTGTAACATTGTCTAGCGTTGGTTGATTTTGAATATTAAAAATAAAATATTATCTAATTTTCATGATTTATCATTATAATTTTATATTTATATGGGAATTTACTGACTATATGGTTATATTGAGGACTTATTCAGTTTCTCTGAGATTTTCTTAACATTCATCGATGAAATAATAAAGGAATCCGTTAGAATATATTTTGATTATACTTATATTTATCGTAATATTCTACGATAAGACCC
>JALWRB010000101.1 GCA_027077875.1 Candidatus Heimdallarchaeota archaeon | reverse complement strand
CCGCAGGATGGTGTTTCGGAGTTCCAGTCCATCCGTTACTGTCTTTAGTGGGAAAGCGTATTCCTCTGCCCCCGGGGTCCCGAAGAAGTACGATGTGGAGCCAGTAGCGATGACGAGGTAGTCGTAGTCTATCTCCCGTGATGTCGTGAGGACGACCTTCCTCTCCTCATCCAGACCGACTACCTCATCGTTGAGGAAGATGACGTTCTTCTGCTTGGAAACGATCTTACGGATGGGAGTGGCTATCTCGCTCACCTCTACCTCGGCGGAGGCCACTTGGTAGAGCAGTGGCAGGAAGGTGTGGAAATTATTCCGATCGATCAGAACGACCTCTACTGGGGACTTCCTCAGTGATTTTGCCATCCAGAGCCCGGCAAATCCCGCACCGATTATGACAACACGTTGCTTCATCACGTAATAATAGGCATCGGTTCCTAAAGAATGGCAGGACAAGCGTGGATAAGAGAAATGAAAGGAAATTACTTTAAGAAATAATAGGAGCAAGAGGTACGATCCTCGGGAGAGCAGAGTCCGTGAACAACTTGGAATATCAAGGTATAGGGGGTATTCATCCCGAATCTTAAAAAATGTGAGAAAATCACTTTCGGGTATTAAAACAATTGGGAAATTCCAGTGTACCAAGTTGCTAACTCCAGAATCCTCGTACCGTGGCTACGAGAATAGGAACTGATCCCTGCTCCAGTCGATTTCCGAAATTCCGACAGCGATTGGTTCTACCACCGTGTGAACCATCACATCCTATCTGACCGTATGTCAACTAATATATGCGTCTTGCTCCAACTAGAGTTGTTTCCCATGACTTTTGTCGACAGTCTATTACAAGTAGGGGGGTCAATTGCGGGCTTCGGCTCAATACTGTGGAATGTCATTAATTCTAGGAGGGCGCAGATAGAGTCACTCTACCCCAAACTCAATGTATCAGTCGATACGACCCGGAATGACGATTCAATCCTGTGCAGCGCAGACATAGAGAATGTCGGAACCAAACCCGTGACTATTCGTGCACTCCAGTTCTTTTCAAGGAGTGAGGGGTTCAGCGCCGAGACGCTCTTCGGTCCTGCCATATATTCTTCGGACATAGTAATCGTAAACAACAGGATACTCAATCGGCTGTTTGAGATTGACAAAGAGCTGAGTCAGGATAATCTGCAGTCTGCGATCCAAAAGGTATTCAATGTGGATTTGGATCAGATCAGCCTGTCGGAAGAGGAGTACAATGCCATGGTCGAAAAACTGGCGGAGGCGAATGACATCACGATCAAGGGATATGACAAGGGTATACTGGTACGAGGTGCATTCCTCGTTCCTGAGATATTCGACGAGATAATGAAGAGGGAGAGATTACCACGAAAGCATTTTCCATCTGCCTTTGAGTCAGTCCTGATCAATACAGACCTGTATTTTAACACGAAGGTTCGAAAGAGCTATGACTCACTAGGTGAGGAGGCATACCGTTTGATCTGGGAAGTTCCAGCGATCTACACCCTCGAGCGGGACTCTCCTCTGATGACCCTCAACCCTGTCGAAGTCGGAATACCCAACGAACTGGCACCTTATGAGAAGCGTCGATTTGAGTTCAGAATCCCGATTCATGGGGATGACATCTACCGTGTGCGTGTGAAGCTGTACCTGACGCACTATGTCCTCAAGAGACTGGTTCTACAAAGGGAGACCTACAAGACCTATGTCTACTACAGCTCACTATTTGATTGATCTGGATGAATTTTCAATAATTATTCCAAGGAAGTAGCTCGCACCCCCTGTCCTAACAATTATAACTACTTGGAAGTAGATAATGTTGATTCTGGAGCACGCTTACTCAGCTCAAGTCCGAAGAAGACAATGAGGGAGATCGCGATGATCTGCACCCAATGGATCAGACCAAGTGGTCTTGTGTCGAACAGCAGGTTGAGAATTGGGATA
>JALWRB010000100.1 GCA_027077875.1 Candidatus Heimdallarchaeota archaeon | reverse complement strand
TACATATTCGACAAAGCGATGGGAAGGGAGCCTACATTGGAGGAGGCCCGGATTCTCTTGGACAGGATCGGGATACCGAGTATATTTGTGAGTGAGCCCTCGGAGCTCCTGAAAATAGAACAGGAGAGATCCGCTATGCAGGTTAAGATCGAGACACCAATAAGGACACAGATTGAGACAAAGGGTCAGGAGAAGAAAGGAGAGATAGGTGACGCTCGGGAGGAGAAGGTCACACCGATCATAGGACTGGACTTTCACAACAAGGCGCAGAACTTCATAAATGACAGGATCAAGGAGCTGAAAGGGATAGGCAGAAAGCAGATCAAGAAGGCCAAATTGTACGAGGATTTCATGGACGCAAACAATTTAGAGAATACTGAGAAAACGGAGGTAGAGTTTCTTGAGATTCTCCAAGCGATGGATAGGAAGACCGACGAATTCAGCACAACGAAGCAGCTGGTGAGATGGAAATCGTGACCGTGGATCAAGCGAATATCTCGTCGGTTCCAAGCTTGCAGTTCAGGGTTCTCAGCTCGACCGCATCGGTCACGGTCTCGTACCTCCCCTTCTCGTTCAAGACGTGGTGTTCGATCCCTCCCTTGGGGTCAACGATCAGGTACTCCCGGACACCGAACTCCATGTAGATTCTGTATTTCTCCACCCTGTCCCTCCTCGCATTGGACGAGAGGACTTCAATAATCAGGTCGGGTGCTCCCTCCACGAACTTCTCCTTCACGATGGCACCCCTGCTTTTGCTGACGAAGAGGATATCGGGGACGACAAGATCCTCCTCGGACAGCTTGACGTCAGTCGGTGCTACGAAGACAAACCCGAGGTCATCAGGCTCTATCACCCTCCTCAGGAGGTAGTACAAGTTGCCGCATACTCTCTGATGTCTGGTAGATGGCGATGGAACGACAAATAATTCACCACTGGTCAGCTCGATCAAGGGGCTTTCTGGCCACTCGGGTAGGCGTTGTACATCGCTGTGAGTGAAGTACAGTTTCCCGTCATCGGGGCGATACCTGATCTTATCAAGCCTGATCGAGATTGTCACATGTATGTATAAGTCACCTTAGTATAAATATCTGCCCGACACAGTGTGGGAACAGATCGCATTCATCAGCACATTGTGGGACTAGGCTCTAAACATTATTAGTAAATAATTATCAGTGCTGTAATCAAATCTAGATTGGTCCACCATTACTTTCTACATAGTGCTGAATTCCCCAATTTGCCAACTGAATATGGAACCGTGAATGTACAGTATGACCAGATCATGAGAGGATTGCAAGTTAAAAAAAGGAGTTGGTTGCGAGTCCGGTATAAGGGGTAAATCTCAATCTCTAACCATCTATTTTCCGACGGGATACAAGTATCACGATTCCCATGACCGTCGGGATCATCATCCAGTTGACGGAGAGCGTTGGTGGCTCTGGTATCGTCGACGACTGATTGCCCGAGGTGGTTGTATTCACATCCGTGCTAGATGAGGTCTCGGATGTGCGAGAAGTGAACCTTGAAAGTCCGAGATCATTGATCTTCCACTTGTATGTCTGGATGATGTACTGCCTTGCAGATTTGGCTACGGAGCTGTACCTTGATCTCCCTGCGTCGAACACCACCGATTCCTGCAGGGTAAGGTTGCTCCAGCCAATCAGGAGTGAGTCGTAGTTCTCCGTTGAGAGGGATGCTTCGTTGAACATCATCTCCATGTTCACGACAGAGGAGACGTCCCACGTGCTGATGTTCTGGTCGAATGCACGAGCCCTGTTGAACATGTAGCCCATCTCTTTCACGCTGGATGTGTCCCAAGAGCCGATTGGCTGGTCGAAGGAGTAGGCACCGTCGAACACACCCACCATATCTACCACGGACGATGTGTCCCACGTACTTATGTCCCTGTTGAAATCTGTCGCTTGGTTGAACATGCCCCTCATGATCTCGACCGATGAGGTGTCCCAGGAGCCAATAGGTTGGTTGAAGGAGGTTGCGTCTTGGAACATGTAACTCATGTCCGTCACGGAGGAGACATCCCATGAACCAATGGGCTGGTTGAAAGAACTGGCCTCCTCGAACATCCCCCACATATCCGTCACGGAGGAGACGTCCCATGAGCCAATAGGCTGGTTGAAGGAGCTGGCTTGGTAGAACATTCTCCTCATATATGTCACGGAGGAGACATCCCATGAGTCGAGGGGCTGGTTGAAGGAGCTGGCTCCGCTGAACATCTCTCTCATGTATGTCACCGAGGAGACATCCCATCCATCCAAGGGCTGGTTGAAGGATCTAGCTCCACTGAATGTCCACCCCATGAACCAAACTGATGATACATTCCATGAGCCAATGGGTTGATTGAAGGAACGAGCACCTAGGAACATGCTTCCTAGACTTTCCACCGAGGATGTGTCCCACATGCTTATGTCCTGATTGAAGGAACTGGCATCCTGAAACATGGTGTCCATCTTTGTCACTGACGAGGTGTTCCATGAGCCGATCGGTTGATTAAAAGAACTGGCTCTGTTGAACATATATACCATGCTCGTCACGGAAGAGACGTCCCACGACCCAATCGGCTGGTTAAAGGAGCTGGCTTTGTAGAACATAAAGCCCATGTCTGTCACCGAGGAGACATTCCATGGGTCGATTGGTTGGTTGAAGGAGCTGGCTCCACTGAACATATAGTACATGGAGATGACAGATGATGTGTTCCACGAACCAATCGGTTGATTGAAAGAAAGTGTACCGTTGAACATGTAGTCCATATAACGCACTCTTGATACATCCCATGAGCCGATTGACTGGTTGAAGGAGCTAGCTTCACTGAACATAGAGAACATGGAAATGACAGATGATGTGTTCCATGAGCCTATGGATTGGTTGAAGGAACTGGCACCGCTGAACATATTGTCCATGAAAACAACAGAGGATGTGTTCCAGGAGGACATGTTTCCAGCAGACCCCAGATTTCTGGCATTGGCAAACGAGTACTGCAGATCTGTCGTTCCGCTGAGGTCGGGAGCATCTTGGGCAGAGAGTACCATGTTCTCGGCACCGTAGAAGTACCTCCCGGTGTTCCCAAGGGAGATGTTACCCCACTGTGCGATCTCGTAGATCTTCAGGCGATCGCCACCATTGTTGAATTTCCACCCCCTGAGAACACCCTCTATTGTCACGACGTACACACCAGAAGCGTTGTAGCTGTGAGTTCTCTCCGCTTGATCCCACGAGGTTATTCTGTCGGTCGTATTGTCCCCCCAGTCAACCGTGAAGTCGTAGGTCCCCGAGGGATCCAAGGGGAGAGTGATCTGTAATGAATTGCTCCCACCGGGCTCCGATGTGTTCCATGCAGAGACAAACGAGTCGATCGATGCGTTGCTGAGATCGATGTTGAGTGGTGATCGGAAGCTCTGTGAGGTAGGGTCTGTCATTGTATTCCCGAGGATAACGTTCTCCTCAACCACTTCAGACGTGTCCCAGTCTCCTCTGTTCAATTCCAGAGGAACTGGATAATCAGAGGTTTCGTTCAGATACCCTCTGGAATTATCAGGTACATTTACCACTAGCCCAGTCAGGATCAGGAATCCCATAAGTGTGAAAATAGACCTTTTATACATATAGGTAGGATATCGGGGCGTATAATAAAAATATTTTCACAAACGGATGAATTATTCTGACAGATCTCTTCGGGTGTACGTATGGCTCGATTTCCACGATTACAGATTCGATCATGGAACTATAAGTGCGATATACTGTGTCAAAAATTCATGGAGAAGGGGCAGATCGACAACCCTTATATCAGCGTAAAGACCGGTGCCATTGTGGGACGTGTACTGGGTACCATAGTCATCCTACTGATCATCTCCGCACCCTTCCAGACCGTGTTTGTGCAACCGGTCTCTGCTGTCCGTAGCGGGGAGAGCCGCAGCTATGACACCGTCTTCCGCACCTCACGATTCAGCCGAGAGATCTATACTTCCGACACCGAGTCCAAACTACCATTGGATGTGACGGATGCCTCGGGAGAGATCGAGGTGGAGTTCCAGAAGTTCGTCGATCTGGCCCCCTTCGACATCCCCATCCCGTCGTACTACATGACAAGGGGGAACAGCACGATTACCATAATACCGACCAAGACGGTCTATAACTACAATGATGCACTGGCCTTTATGTGCGTGGGGCTATCAGCTAATTTGATCCTCCCGTACTGGGTTGGCGACACACAGGACGAGTGCGTGCGGCAGAACCTGTACTCCTCCATCCTCACTCCCCTCTACCATCCCTCCGATTTCCCGGACAACAGTGAGTTGGTGCGTGCGGTCTCGCAGGACAATGTGCACACCGGTGGCAGTGTTGTGCTCTCACTGCCTGATATGGCGGCCATCTTTGGAGACTATATCTTCGTGGACAGCGACCTCTATACCTACAACTACGAGTTTTCTCTGAGCAAGAACCAGCAAACCATGGGTTACTCACTGAGGACGTGGCTGGATGTCAACCGCACTGAGCTGATCTCAGAGTTATTGACAGTGAGCAACCCCCCAACGGTGTATGGAAGGTTTGAGACCATGGAGGAGGTGAGGTACAGCAGGCAGAGTGGCTGGATGATAATCTACGACTTCAGCGTGGAGTACGAGCTCATAACGGAGGGAAGTAGCTCCTCCGCCGTACCACCCGCACTGAGGTCGGATCAGGACAACATCACGGTCAAGGTGGTCAACACCTCCAACTCCCTGTTTGACATCGCACCGATACCTAGCACTCTTGTGCTTATTGCACTCCTACCGATTGCCTTGTTCCTCTGGCAGAGGCGGAAGAGGAGAAGAGCAGGGAAGCAGGAGCTATATCCCAGAGTTTGAGTCGTGCAAAAAATTCACAGCTTGTTCGGTCAGCAATATACCTCGTGAGGAAAAATCATAAAAACACATACTGTCCCTTAGCTACATGCACAAATGGGTAAAGGTAGGTACTTTATTAATCACCCTAAGCCTCCTTACAGCGGTTCCTGCACAGACCGAAGGTGACCAGCGGGTCTTCAATCTCGCTATGTCTCCGATATCCAGTGCTGCCCGAGTATATCGTAACCTGACGGAGATTGAGCTCTATCGCGACGTGGTTCCAAGGACTGATGACACCGTGGAAGTGGAGGTCCGCGGTTTCACGGATTCGCCCGCCATGGACGTCCCTGTTCCAGAGTACCAAGTACAGTCGAACGAGGTAAACAAGGTCATGGTACCAGACATCCCGGTACAGGGTTATGACCTCCGACCGGATCGGAGCTGCCCCCAAATACGTACAAGCCTGAATTTCTCATACATCATGGGAAGAGGGATTGATCTCGATCAATGTCTGAGGAAGAACATGTATTTCCAGTTGCTTTACCCCCTGTACGATGCATCGAAATACGCAGACAACGAATCAATGGTCAGGATGGTCGAGAGCACCGAGAACATTGAGGTTCAGCAGAATGAGAGCGCGTCGATCACAAGTGTAGCAAGGATCTTCAACGAGGACAGTAAATTCTATGTCTCAGTGAACTACTTTTTCTCCATGAGCTTCATGTTTGTCAAAGGTTCCAAGTACGTGGGATACTGGGTTCGAACTCTCCTTTCAGTTAATCGGACTGAGCTTTTTGAAGGGATCTTCCAGTACTACAAATTTCCGACACTCTACGTCGACTACGGCATGATCGAGGAGGTGGTTTATGACACGGAGACCAACTGGGTGGTTCTCTACAAATCTGATTTGTGGATGGAGACCCTATTTGCAAACAGGACCTTCTCGCCCCCCATAGGGGAGTTGAGGGGATTTGCTCGAAATTTCACCTTTGTAGATCCATCATACGGTATCGAAAGTATCGCAGAGCTCACCAAAATGTTGGAACTTAATCCCCCAGTTACCACCATGGAAGATCTCCATTTAAGGTATTGGGCAACATCGACGACAGAGCGTGTGGATCAACCCTCTCTCCCAGACTATGTCCTCGCCATACCTCCTATGATCCTCGGGATCATGCTCATCACCTACCTAATTAGGAGGAGGCGGAGAAGGTTAAAGAAAGTGTGGAGGGTGTTGTACCCCGAGAGTTGAAGGGATAAACAGGATAGTGAATATATTCTGTGTCTTCACTCGACAGGAGAAATCCTTTGCAATTTATACGATAATGTGAATGGAATAGTCAGATAACATGTTATAATGACTTTCCCTCGCCATTGATTAGATATTATCCTTATTGAATAAACCTAACGTTTATTACTTAGGGATTTGCGAGCAGAGTTGAGAATGATCGACGTAGCAGAAATTGACTTCTCGTATGGAAATAACCAGATCTTCAATGACTTCTCGGTTAAATTTGAAGGAAAAATAACAGGTCTCATAGGGCAGAATGGCGCGGGAAAGACGACTTTGGTCAACTTAATTCTTGGTTTAAGGGAACTGGATTCGGGGAAGATAACCGTTGACGGTCTTGATATCAGGGTGGACCGTAACGAGATCCTAAAGCAAGTGGGCGTCATGTTCGAGAGTCCGGAGTTCCCGGACTACTACACCCTCATCGACCATCTAATTCTCGTGGCAAGGCTACGGGGAATGGGGCCAGAGGAGGCGAAGCGAGAGGCTGAGTCCCTACTGGAGCGGTTCGATCTAGCGGAACGTGCAAAATCGAAGTTCAAGTCACTCTCTGCGGGGATGAGGCAGAAGTACGCCATCGCGGTCGCGGTCATCGGTCACCCGAAATTCCTCCTCCTCGACGAACCCACCGCAAACCTCGACGTGAAGGCCCGTTCAGAGGTTCTGGAGTATCTCCAGGAGTTAGCCTACCAGCACGATCTGCACGTCGTCATCCTGAGCCACATCCTCCACGACCTCGAGCGGGTCTGTGACGAGGTGGTCATCCTACATCAAGGGAGGATAGAGGGCAAGTACAATATGGAGGAGTTAGTGAGGGACCGCTTCATCCGGGACTACTCGATCCGGGAGGTGGATACGGGTAAGAGGATGAAGCTCCTTGCGGAACTTGAGGAGTTGGGTGTAGAGAGCATCCGGGAGAACGGGGTGGTGATCGAGTTCAGTATAGTGGATCCGGAGCAGCTCACGAGGATCAGTGGACACACACCAATACCGAGAAGGAGTCTGCTCGAGCAGGTATTCGTGGATGTGGTAGGGGGAGAGATCGATTAATCTGCTCAGCAGGATAGTTCTATCCCTCGTGCTCTTCACGGTGATCACCGCGGGTACGGTGTCATTGCAGACACCCGACATCAAGCTTCAGGAGTTTGGAGAGCCGGGTAAAAGCACAGATCGGGTCATCCCCGTTTTCAAGAACACACTGCTCAGTGGTTCAGTCAATGCAAATTTCCTGTATCTGGTCGAGATCAGCCTTGTTGACGTGAACAACTCCACAAGCGTCCTACTGTTCAGGAATAACACGGTGGGGACATTGGAAATTCGGATTCTGGCGGAAGTCGGGGGATATCTCTCACTCCATTTTCTCACGATTAATACAACTGGGGTTGAGTCTCCATTAGCCGATTTATCCTTGCAGACGAGTAACGATCTTCTGAGGACATTCAACCCCCTTGTTGCCCCACTACTTGTGCTGGGAGCAGTCACCCTGTATTTTGAGAACAGGAGAGATGCATTGATATCAAGAGCGAATTATTACGGGAGTGTCCCCCTCAACTATATTGAGATACTGTTTCCCTCACTAATCGCTCTTGTATCGTTTTCCTTTACGGTACCAGATATCACGCTTCGAATGATTGAGACCATATTGACGGATATGACAACGGGATATTATTACTATCTTTACTGGCTGTTTATCACATTGACAGGTGGAGCCTATTTCACCCGTAGATCCAAGAATGTTAGATACCTATGGTCGTCCTACAGAGGTCGTGAACAAACAGCGATTTTCAGGACACTCTACGCC
>JALWRB010000099.1 GCA_027077875.1 Candidatus Heimdallarchaeota archaeon | reverse complement strand
GTACCTCACCCGCATGTCGGAAAGGGGACTCCTCACCAAGAACAAGAAGAAGGGCAAGCAGATCACATGGACTCTGGAGAAGCAGCTCTACTTGGAGTACCAGAGTCTGGAGATAAGCGAGATCCAGATACACCTTTCCCAAGAAATACGTTAGTACACAATTGTTTTTCAAATCACCATGAGAGCTCAATGTGATGAACAAGGAAGACCGGTTCGAACTCCTCGCTGAGAAGAACAGAGTCGCGGAACTCGGAGGCGGTGAGAAGCGCATAGAAGCCCAGAGGGCAAAGGGCAAGATGACCGCGAGGGAGAGAATAGAGAAATTACTGGATCCCAACTCCTTCCAGGAGATCGACAAGTTCGTCGTCCACAGGACGGACAGCTTCGGTCTGGACAAGCAGAAGTACATGGGAGACGGAGTTGTCACCGGGTACGGGACGATCAATGGCAGGAATGTCTGTGTCTTCGCACAGGACTTCACGGTGTTCGGAGGAGCACTGGGTGAGATGCACGCTCGGAAGATCCTGAAGGTGATGGATCTGGCCATGAAGACCGGGTCGCCGATCATCGGCCTAAACGACTCCGCGGGCGCGCGCATCCAAGAGGGAGTGTCCTCCCTTGCAGGGTACGGCGACATCTTCAGGGCAAATGTCAAGGCCTCGGGAGTCATCCCCCAGATCAGCGTAATCATGGGACCCTGCGCTGGAGGTGCCGTGTACAGCCCGGCGCTCACCGACTTTGTCATCATGGTCAAAGACACCTCGTACATGTTTATAACGGGTCCCAACGTCGTCAAGTCGGTCACAGGAGAGGACATCTCATTCGAGGACCTCGGCGGAGCATCCACACACGGTCACAAGTCAGGGGTCTCCCACTTCACCACCGGTTCGGAAGACGAAGCACTCGCCATGGTGATGAAGCTCCTCGAGTACATACCCGACAACAACATGGAGGATCCCCCGATGAGTAAGGTCGTGCCCCCGACGATATCCACAGAGGCCATTCGAGCGATCCTCCCCGACAATCCCAACAAAGCGTACAACGTGCTGGACGTCATCAACTCCGTGATAGACCAAGGGAGCTTCCTCGAAGTGCAGAAGGACTTTGCCACCAACCTCATCGTGGGATTCGCCAAGCTTGGCGGATACTCCGTGGGCATCGTGGCCAATCAGCCCATGGCGATGGCAGGTACTCTGGACATCGACGCATCGGACAAGGGCGCCCGATTCATCAGGTTCTGTGATGCCTTCAACATCCCCGTGATCACCTTCGTGGACGTCCCCGGCTTCCTCCCGGGCTCGGACCAAGAATTCAACGGGATCATTCGACACGGTGCCAAGCTGCTCTACGCCTATTGCGAGGCGACCGTCCCCAAGCTCACCGTCATCCTGAGGAAGGACTACGGAGGTGCCTACGACGTCCTGGGATCAAGGCATTCTGGTGCCGACCACGTCTTCGCATGGCCCACAGCTGAGATCGCGGTGATGGGAGCGGAAGGAGCAGCGAACATAATCTTCAGGAAGGAGATTAAGAACGCGAAGAACCCGGAGAAGAAGAGAAAGGAGCTGATTGACAGCTACCAAGAGAGATTCGCCAACCCATACATCGCAGCGGAGCTCGGACTCATCGACAGTGTGATCTTCCCAGAGGAGACCCGCGACTCGCTGATCAAGGCCCTCCGCCTCATCTCGGACAAGAGGGAGTACTGGCCTCCCCGCAAGCACGGGAACATCCCCATGTGACACAACGTCCTTATCTGTTCCTTAACCTGACTCAACTCATATCCACAAGATCTAATTTCAGGGAAGATGTCCGGAATAGAAATATTACTAGAGGAGAGAAAGACATACTCAGTTACGAACCCGACCAAATTGCTAGAGGTTGACAAGTCCTTCCTTGTACGCCTCCTTGACCATGTTCTGTATGTACATGGAGGACTCCTCTGACATATAG
>JALWRB010000098.1 GCA_027077875.1 Candidatus Heimdallarchaeota archaeon | reverse complement strand
CTGCGGATATCTCCTTCCCTCGTTTCCTCGCCTTCTCCAATGTCTGCGCACGCTCAACGAGAATATAGTGCCTGAGTACAGAGGCTGCCCTGTGCGTGAGAAACACACGTCGATCTTTGCTTCCCTTCCCACCCCTGATCATGACCTGTCCCCTCAGTTCCTTCTGTATCTCTCCTGACTCTGTGATGTACTCCCTCTCCTCGATACTAATATCGTCAAGATCAAGATTTCTAATCTCACTACACCTCGCACCTGTCGAGTAGAGAACCTCAAGAACCGCACTGTGCAACCCAGTTGTCGGCTTCTTTGTTGCCTTCTTCTTGGCATTTGTGAGGAGGGTACTGACCTCTTCGGTGGGAAGGAATTTTGGAAGTGATTTGTCTCTCTTGGGGTACGAGAGTACCTTAGCTGGGTTGTTCTTGACAACCTCATTCTCCGATAGGAACTTGAAGAACCCCTTCATGGAGCATACTCTTCGATGGATGCTGGACTTCTTGTTATTATTATCGTTGTACAGGTGGTTGAGGAATGACCTGAGATTGAAGGTGGTGATATTTCCCCAGTTGATGGGTTCCTCCTTATTGACAACACGTTGCTGAGCTAGGAACTCAATGAGTGACTTGAGGTCATGACCGTATCCCTTGATTGTATTGGGACTACAGCCCTTCTCTATTTCCAGCCACATAAGATAATTCTGGACCATCGGATCCGCAGGTACATTTGTCATAACTATCTGCAATTTTATTTCGGTCACTTTAATATAAAAGTAATACGGATGTAATGGCTGAGTTGTCCCTTCGAACAGATCGTTCAGTGCGACAGTCTGAGACCTAGATTGTTGGCCACTTTTCTTCAGGTTTCTGCGCACTCGTCTGAGGGGCGGTTCATCAACATCTCACAAATATAGAATTTTATATCAAGATGCAAAGTTCAACTCTGACTATTTCCGGACGATTCGTTAAATCCATAGATCAGAGATTCTAGTTTTTGAAGATCTTCCTTTCTAGCTTCTCCATATCCAATAATTCCATTGTCCCCGTGGAAATCACCACCAGTTGTACATAGGAGTCCGTGATCCTGGGCTTTTTGCTTGAGCAGGTTTAATCCCTCGGTCACAAAATCTTCATTTAACGGTGCCCTCCTTTTGTTATATGGGTAATCTATCTCAATGCCAGTTATCCCCGCAGAGTGCAATTCATTGAATGCTTCTTCCAATCTTTGAATATCGTCGTCCTTGTAGTATAGTGGGTGGGCCCAGACAACTATACCATTATTCTTCTTGACAAGGTCTATCCACTGCTTATAATTGAGTGTGAACCTCTCAGCATGTAGAGGCTTCCCCTCACCCACCCATTTGTCGAAAGCATGATCCATGTGCTCTGCAATTCCCTTATTCACCAAGACCCTAGCAAGGTGTGGTCGTGCTATTATCTCTATGGAGCCCCCGTCCTTTCGAGCCTCTTCAATTACCTCCTCGATGGAGACATCCAGACCTGCCTTTCTTCCCTTCTCGACCATGGAGACCATTCGATGGTACCTTGAATTCTGGATCTTATCCAGAACTTCATGGATCTCTGGTATATCCTCCCTTGAGATCTGGGGGAAGAATGCCAGTAAATGAGTAGTTCTCCCAAGGACCTTTGTGGAGATCTCCATTCCGAGGAGTAATTTACCACTGAACAGATGGGAGTACTGCAATGCCTCTTCTGAGCCTTTTAGCGTGTCGTGATCTGTGACAGCGTAATACTCAAGCCCCAATCTCTCTGCTTCTTTAAGAAGGTCAGGGACATCCCATGTCCCATCTGAGTTTGAGGAGTGCGAGTGGATATCGACCTTCATACTAGACTACTAGCTCCGTAGGTATAAAAGGGGATAGGCACTATGCAGGAGATCTGACAGAGAGAAAGAGGAAGTACATTAAAGCAAATAGAATTAGCTGAGTTAGGATTACGAGACTAG
>JALWRB010000097.1 GCA_027077875.1 Candidatus Heimdallarchaeota archaeon | reverse complement strand
TACAGAAACTGACTTACGGACTGGCGCTTGCCGTCCTGATTTCCGCTTTGGTGATTTACACTAATCTCAATCCCATATTCGGACTCCTGGCCTTTGTTGGTGAGGTCATCTCTATTATAGGCTACATATTCGCCAAGGACGAGAACACAATCGAGAAATTATACTACACATTTGTGGTGTCAACTTCAGTCCTCCTCGGATACACCCTTGAGTCAGTTCTCGCTGTAGTACCTGGGGCCATGGTGATAATAGCTGAGACAATCGGGATCACAGGGTTAATCGTCGGCGGAATATACTATTACACCGAGACCGAAAGACCGCAGGCATCGAAGATGATGGGGTATCTGATGCCGCTCAGTATGATATTCATCGTCTTGGCTATTGTGAATATCTTCGTCTCATTCGGAACTCTCGGACAATTGGTATTCGCCATGTTTGGGGCAGTTCTGTTCAGCCTATATTTGATGTTCGACCTCTCCAGACTTATGAGGAGAGAGTACATCTCGCCGGCAAGGATGGCTTGGAGCATATACTGGGACATCCTGCTCATATTTAGGATGATGCTCGAAGTCATTGTTGGAATGAATAGAGACTGATCTTCATAATAATCTCTCTTTGATGAAAAAGGAATTTAAGCAACGTGAATCAAGCTTAGTAAACTATGAGTGACGGAAAACTACACATTGGATTCTCAAAGGTTGATAATTCCCCCATTGAGATCCCTGTAAAAACTATGAGGAGGCACTTTGCAGCTCTGGGTGCTTCTGGATCAGGGAAGACAGTACTGGTCAAAGCGGTGCTCGAAGAGTGCATCAGAGAAGATATTCCCATGCTTCTTGTCGATATCCAAGGAGACTTGGCCTCCCTTGCTCTCATGGGAGATAAAAAGCAGGTAGAGGAGAAGGGAGTTCCCGGATCATACTATGATGAGATTAAGAAGAAGGCCCAGGTTGCCATCTTCACTCCAGCAAGTAACAAGGGTATCCCCCTGAGCATGAACCCTCTGAAAGCTCCGCCGAAAGATCTTGACCCCGCGGATCTCATCCAGTCGATTGATACCGTGGCAGAGACTGTTGCTTCCCTCTGCGGATATAACACAGAGAAAACATCGGGCAAGGCGGTTCAGTCATATCTGTACAAATTGCTCGAAGCAATCTGGCTCAAGGGTGATGTGGAATTAGACAATCTTGATGACCTCATAGAGCTCATGAGTAACGACTCGGACTACCTGTCACCAAGCATCAGCTCTATCATCAATGAGAAGGAGAAGGACAAGCTCATCAACAATGTCAGGCACCTGACGATTGGGGCTGACTCACTGATTTTCAACCTTGGGATGCCACTCGACATTGAGAGGATGGTCTCTTGGGCGGATAAGGGTAAGACTCCAATAAATGTCCTCTACCTCAATACCATCAGGGATGAGAGTACTAGAATGTCCTTCATGGCGGATTTTGCATCTCAAGTATACAACTATATGCTCCAGCATCCGTCTGAAGAGGTACAGCTGATGGTTCTCTTCGATGAGTTGGCGGGATTAGTGCCCCCTACAGGAAATCCACCCACCAAGAAGAGTATCCAGCTTCTGCTAAAGCAGGCCCGTAAATATGGGGTGTCCATGCTCCTTGCAACACAGAACATCTCGGACGTGGACTACAAGTCGCTCGGTCAGGTCGGTACATGGGCCCTTGGACGCATGATGGCCAAGCAGGATATCGAGAAGGTCAGGGCTATCATTGAGGCGATCAGCCCCGCGGATGTCGAGGAGATCACCACAAAGCTAAGGAAATTAAAAACTGGCGAGTTTATGCTCCTGTGTCCAGATGTGTACAAGGAAGTGCAGTACATGCAGGTTAGGTGGCTGACCACTAACCACACAACCTTGGATGACAACAAGGTCAAAAAGATCATGGACGAATCTGGACTCCGACCGAAATTCCAGAAGATAACCGAGGAAGCCGAGAAGGTAGAGGAGAGAAAGAAAGGAGCCAAAGAGGATGAGAAGAAAAGTGGATCTGAACCCAAGTCACATGCGAGTGAACCTTCGGACGATCTCAGTGCTCTTCCCACTATTCCGACCTTGGCTTCTATCCCTGACATCCTAAAGGAATCAGGTGATGCGGTATCATCAGAGGTCATAGCTGCTCAGGTTGGGATGGATGAGGAGGAGGTCGAGAAGGAGCTGAAGAAAATGGTCAAGAGCAAGAAGTTGAGCTCTGACACCATTGAGAACCGGGAGATCTACTGGTCGAGTTCAGTGAAGATGGACCCGAAGAAGAACCTTGTAGGTCGAATGTTCCAGCTATCTTTCAGAATCATCCAAGGACAGGCGGAGGAGATTGCGAAGAAACACATCCCAAAAGCTGCGTTCAGGTACTTCCAGAAGATTAGAAAGGTGGACGTGAAGTATATCCCACTGTGGAGGATTGGTTACATCAGGGACGTCAAACGTGTGAAGGGAGGTTTCTTCAGGAAGAAGGAGGTCTGGGAATCAGTAGAGGGTATCCACTACATCAACGGTCTTAACTCTAAGCTGGTTACTATCACGGGGAAGAAGAAGGATCGAAAGGTCGAGTTTAAGAGGTCTGTCGTCGACGTGGATGAAGTGGAAACACTTCCTACGGACCTGAGCTTTGAACAGATCTCAATGAACGACCTGCGGAAGTCCAGCCACATCTACCCCACTGTCAACCGTGAGGAGGCCCAGAACCTAATCAGGCAGATAATTGGAGGTCGGATCAATCTTAAGGTTGCTCCCTCGATTGTGTGGTTCCCTGTTTACGAGTTTGACAAGTACGATAAAGACCGTAAGATGAAGTTTGTCTCGTGGGTGGACGGCATTCTCGGAACACATTTTGAAGAAGATGAGAACCCCCTGAAATAGGTAGAGTGTTTTTTCTCAAGGGTCACAAAAAACCTTTTTCAATTAGGTTGCTCGTTACTATTTTAGGTTATACTATGGCAAAGAAAGAAAAAAAGCCAAAGCTCAAACTGAAAAAGAAGGATGAGGACGTCGTGTCTAGCTCCATAGCTGATTCAGGTGATGGAGAAGATAAGAAGAAAGGTTCTCCTAAGTACGAGGTAAACTTTAATGACGGATTCGATCACCATGATGTGATCGGATTTTTATTGATTCCTCTCAGGATCATCTGGGCATTTCTCAAGATCATCTTCTTCCCGGTTATATGGGTGGCTCGTGAGAATGAGAAGATGATCCGGTTCTGGTTTGCCACTTCCCACGAGACACCGTTGACGAGAAATGAGAGAGACTTCGTAGAGAGCTTACCGCTTCTCTATACCATAACTGGTTTGGTGGCAGGAGTCTTCTTCGGTGTGGTTGCAGCATTTGGATTCGGTGATGAACTCAGGAGATGGATTAACGAGCTCAACTTTGTTGATGGATTATTCGTGGTACTAAATTTCATAGGAAGTATCTTGAAGTTTTTACTTGAGGTCCTCTTGGGCATCTTTGACGGAATAGGATGGTTCTTCGGTCTGATCATAAACTCGGTTGGTACAATTCTCCAAGAGAATCCCTTTGGCGCTCTTCTTGCTCTAATTGCTATAATTGTCGTAGGGACAATGATTGTAATAGCAATAAAGGAGACAGGGGTTCTTGACTTCATTGGGAAGTGGTTGAGGAAAATATATGGAGCAATCCTTGGCACACCGGGTGCACTCAAGAACCGCATCGTCACTTCCTACCGCAGGTTCAACTCTTTCTATGCAAAACTCCTATACACTGAAGATAGGCTTAACACGAGAACACAGGTCTACTTCAAGAACGTGATTGGGTTCACGTTCCTTGTCTCTATCCTGATCTTCCTCTCGGGTATTTACGTGTCCTTCACGTACTACTCCCAGAGCTCCAACACCTTCGAGACAATCTCCTTCTTCGCCTTCGTGTTGTTTGTCACAGGACTTGTTTCCGGATGGTGTCTTGGACTCTTTGGCTGGTACCTTGATCTCCTTAACAGATCAAAGTACATAGCAGAATCTGCAAAGGGAAGCGATCCTGAGGAAATCATCGAAGAAAAGACCTCTGATGCTAAAGAGGAGTAGAGAAGATAAAATTAATTTCAATTTGAAATGTTTCTAGCTTATTTCAGAATCCTTTAATATCACAGAATGTATTAAAATCAGATATGTCACTTGGTGACATGTTGGTGATTATTATGAAGGACACAAAGTACCAGAACATGCCAAAGAACTATAAATGTGAGAACTGCGGAAGCAATGTTGATGCTCCTATGCACTGTGGACACGCTATGCACATCGAAGACCTTGACGACGGAAAGCATTGGGTTTGCTGGATGGGGACTGGATGTGGAAAGAAAGAGTACACTGCCTGCTGTGACTCCCCATCGCTAGCTGCTCTCTAATTCAGATGCATTACGAATAAATCCCAATTTTATGTCATAATTTGACATGTCTATTATTGACGTTTATCTTAGAGCTTATATACTGTTAGTGTAATTCTACTCTGAGAACTATCATGACCCAAGAATCCAAAGAAGTGAAAAAAGGGAAGATTGCTATCTCCGGTATGACTTGTGCATCCTGCGTTAACTCAATAGAGGGTTACGTGGGGAGCCAAGAAGGCATTTTAAACATAAATGTCAATCTGCTTGGAGAGGTTGCAGAGGTCGAGTACGATCCGTCGGTAATAGATACTGAAAAGATCATCGACCTCGTTGACGACATCGGTTACAAAGCCGAGGAGATTAAGGATCAGACTGCTGGTGAGGCCCAACTTGCCATCTCGGGAATGACCTGTGCGTCCTGCGTAAACAGCATTGAAGGATATGTTAAGAGCCTTGATGGTGTTGAGGATGTCAGTGTGAACCTCACGACGGAGACAGGAAAGATCGTCTTCGATCCTTCAAAGGTCGGAGTTAGAGATCTGATCGAGGCAATAGACGATCTCGGATATCATGCAGAGATCAAGTCAGAACAGGTGGATCTTGACAGGTTATCGAAAAAGGAGGAGATAGAGGGCTGGAAGAAGAAACTCATATTCAGCTCTGTCTTCTCTATTCCATTCCTTTACGCCATGATCCTAAGATTCATAGGTGACCCGTACCTAGCAGAGACTAGAATATTCAATATCTCTCTTGAGGGATGGATGGGTCTAATCCTCGGCACACCTGTCCAGTTCTGGGTAGGGAAGGACTTCTATATTAAAGCCTACAAAACCGCAAAGAAACTGGCATTTGGTATGGATACTCTTGTCGTACTTGGTACATCTGCAGCGTACTTCTACTCGGTGTTTGTCATCATCTATGAGATACTGGTTCCAGAATTTCAAGGGGATGTCTTCTTCGAGACTGCAGTGTTTCTTCTGACCTTCATCGTCCTCGGGAAGTACCTCGAAGCGAGTGCCAAGGGGAAGACATCAGAAGCGATCAAGAAACTCGTGGAACTGCAAGCTAAAACTGCAGTTCTCATTGAGTACGATGAAAAAGGTAATGAGACCGGTGAGAAGGAAATTTCGGTAGATCTGATCCAGAAGGGTGACGTGCTCAAGGTTTACCCAGGAGCAAAGATACCCTCAGACGGAGTAGTGATCAAGGGAACTTCCTCTGTTGATGAGTCCATGCTCACTGGGGAGTCACTCCCTGTCTCGAAATCAGTTGGGGACCAGGTCATAGGAGCGACGATAAACAACCAAGGAGTACTCTACATCAAGATAGAGCGTGTGGGGTCAGAGACTACTCTGTCTCAAATCATCAAGCTTGTTGAGGACTCTCAGGCATCAAAGGCTCCTATTCAGGGACTGGCAGATAAGATCAGTTCCATTTTCGTTCCGATCGTTGTGCTGATAGCCATTCTTGACTTCATCCTTTGGTATACACTTATTTCCATAGGAGTGGTTCCGTCTGACTGGTTGCTTAGCGGTACAGGACCATTCCTCTTTTCATTCCTTCTTGCCATTACAGTACTTGTCATCGCATGTCCGTGTGCATTGGGTTTGGCAACTCCCACTGCGATTATGGTCGGAACTGGCCTTGGTGCTGAAAATGGTATCCTGATCAAGGGTGGAGAACCGTTAGAGACTGCTCATAAGATAGATGCAATTCTCCTCGACAAGACTGGTACAATCACTCATGGCAAACCCGTTGTGACCGATGTTATCCCTCTGAACGGGAGCGACATGGACACAGTTCTAAAGATGGCAGGTGCCTTAGAGAAGAATTCTGAGCACCCTCTTGGCAAGGCCATTCTGGACTATGTCAATAAGAACATCGAGTCCATCCCCGAACCCACAGATTTCGAGTCCATTACAGGAAAGGGTGTAACTGCAATAGTGGATGGGAAGAAGGCCAGCCTTGGAAACAGGTCCCTCGTCGAGGGTGACCTCGACAAATCGGCCGAAGATCAGATGGTCAAATTGGAGGAGGACGGAAAGACTGCAATGGTTCTCACTGTTGACGGAAAGCTCACCGCGATCTTTGCAGTCGCTGATACAGTCAAAGAGGATTCCAAGTTCGCAATTCAGGAATTTGAGAAGATGGGTATCGAGGTCTGGATGGTCACTGGAGACAATGAGAGAACCGCAAGGGCAATAGCTCGTCAAGTGGGGATCAAGAATGTCTTCGCAGAGGTTCTACCAAAGAACAAGTCGGACAAGGTGAAGGAATTACAGGAGAAAGGGCACATTGTCGCTATGGTCGGTGATGGGATCAATGACAGTCCCGCACTTGCACAGGCCGATGTTGGAATAGCCATTGGTGCTGGTGCTGATGTGGCCATCGAGACCGCGGATATGGTTCTCATGAAGGACTCTCTTGCTGATGTAGTGACTGCTATAGATCTTTCAAGGAAAACGTTCAACAGAATCAAGTTGAACTTCTTCTGGGCCTTCGGGTACAATGTTTTGGGAATCCCGATCGCTGCAGGTGTACTCGTCCCTATCAGTCAGGCTCTCTATGGAGTAACCTTCACACTACCTCCTGCATTCGCAGGTCTCGCTATGGCATTCTCGTCTGTATCTGTAGTTACAAGTTCTCTCCTCCTTAAGAGGTACAAGAGTCCTTTAAAGAAGTAAGGAAATCTCGGGTATTTTCCCAGAGGTCTAATGTAGTAACTTATTGATTTACTTGAATATTTTCTTTAGTGTTTATGCACACCCTCGTGGAATGCTTGTTGACAATGAGAGCAGCAGAATTTCATCTCAGAACCATCCTCCAACTTCTCTATAACCGGTGCATCATAGAGCTTAACCCCACAGTGATGACAGACCTCCATCAGCACATTTAACCTTGAGTCGATTAGAATCCGCATTCTACCTACTATCTCGTCGACTAGACTTCTTCCTTTGTCCGTTAGTTTATAGATGACCTTGTTTCTGGAGGTATCTCCACCTTTTTCCTCGATGTAACCATTTTCCAATAGTTCCTTGAGAAATGGATAGATCTTGCCTGAGCTTGGACGCGTACCTTGTTGTTCTTCAATATCCTTGCCCAGATCGTAACCAGTAGCTCCCTTATCCCCTCTGTCCAGTAAATAAAGAAGCGTTTGAATTCTGAATAGGTTATCTAGTTTCGGCTTGTGTTGACTCAATATTAGATAATTATAGTATGATAATATAAGCTCAATGTTACTCTCTTAAATTATAGTAAAACTTATTCTTGATCTAAAGCCATGCTATTTACTTCTTCTTTTTCTTGAAGAATATGACTGACGAGAGTGCAATAGCAACCATCCAGAATTCGAAGCCAGGTGATGGCGCTTCGGTTGGTGCCTGTGTGGTGGTTGTAGGTTCATCACTCGTCGAAGTTGTTCCAGTATCGCTCGTTGTTGAAGTTGAACTTGTGTCACTTGTCGTTGGAGTTGAACTGGTATCACTCGATGACGAAGTTGAACTGGTATCGCTAGTCGTATCCGACGTCGAGGTCGTTTGTGTAGGTGATGACTGGTAACTCACACCAAACTCAGGGTCCCAGACGATGTCGTTTCCACCCCATGTCGGGAAGGATACCACAATCAGATCCAATGAGTAGAAGAAGCTAACACCTAATCTCTCCACGAGAGCGCCTGAGGTTGCATCACCACCAGTCTCCGATTCTGAGCTAAACGGTGAAACTCTCTCACCCGCGAATCCTCCTGACACCTGGACGACATTTATCGCATCAAATGACGCAGTGTAGTTGGCTCCACTTGAGTTGTAGAACTGTAATGGACCCGTTACATTGATCTCACTCGCAGGCTCTCCTACCCCCGTATCGACCTTCAGCCCTGATATGGCCCGTGAACGTGTCGCATTGACTGTTTCGTTCGTCGCAGTCGCACTGTAGAATGCCTGTAAGGAGAAGAACTCAGACTTTACCATCATGGCAAGCGAGAGTCCGCTCATTGCTGATTTCAATGTAGAGTCAGTTATTCCTCCGTACTCCCATGACGTCTTCATGCTCGCCCTACCAGTTGCAGGATCTACGGTTACTCTATAACCGTATTTCAAGTTCTCGTAGTCTATGTCTGATGTCCCATCAGTAGTGTTGTACCATGTGATTGGGAAGTTGTTGTACTGGATCCCAAAGTCAAACTCTACTGTTCCATCTGTGTTGGATACAGGGTCATTCCAATAGAATTGGTTTGTGGATGAACTGCTCATATCTCCGATTCCATAAGTTTCGGAGTTGTAGAAGAACTCTGTATTGTTTATTGAAGTAGAAGCACTGAAACCATTGAATGGCGCAGATATATTCTGCTCAAGTGTGACTTGTGAGAAGTAGGCATTCTGAACAGTTGTACTGTATGCCTCTCCCAAACCCAGATATTTCACCTGATCGTTTTGGACTTCAAGACCGGAATCCCCAAGTGCCAGATCCAACCTATCATTGTCATTGCCCTCATCATAGGCAACAAGTACATTCCCGAATTGTATTCCCCAAACTGCTAAGCGAGCTGAAGCTGATACATTCGCTGGATCGGTATCGTTCATGCTCTTACTGACAAAGCCTGCAACAACGGACTGGAATGTACTCCGGATCTTTGAGGTGACACTTCGATACCCTGCCTCGACAACAGTACCAGAAGTGCTTGATATAACTGGCCTCAATGAGAATGGGTACATAGCCCCGTCCACATAGCTTCCATTTCCAGCAAAGGTAAGATTGTAGTAGTTGATATTGATGAACGAGAAGGCAAAGACTGAAATTATGGACTCAGTGTACGTTGCATTGATCTCATCAAACATTGTCACACCCATTCCAAAGTTTTCACCATCGGTTATATTGACCTTATAGGCACTTGCTGAGATGTTGTATTCAACAGAATGTCTCACCCATGAACCAATTGCTCCGAAACCAAATTCCATCTGCTTGATGTTAACTTCGGTCATGACTGTTTGAAGCTTGATTAGGTAGTACAGGGGTTGGATCTCGAAGGTCTTTCTAGTAACTGTCCCATTGGTGTACTTATGATTGTATGAGATGTATGTCGTGTTTACTGGGAATTGACCGAGAAACTCACCACCTCTTGAGATAGCATTGGTCATGATAACTCTATAGTCGGAGATTACTTGAAGGTCTTCTAATTCCGCACCATGGGTTGCATTCAGTGGATCAAAAGCTAGAGGCATCTGGTTGATAACAATATCAATATAGAGCCAGAGTGACGCGTTGTTGTACCAGTCATTGATAGTGAGGTTCTGAGTGGCAGTTTCCTCAATCCCTACAAGATTGTAGAATACGTCTGAGATATTGTAACCAGTAACCAAAGGAATGGTTGCTGTCCTCATTCGTGTCCGGTTGAGAGTCTCAATGACTGTGTTGTTCAATGTTCGGGTGATGTTACCGCTAGCGGTAAATTCCTCTTGCCCGTAACTGTAACTAATTCCGTCGATAGTCCCGCTGGTTAGAGCATTCGGTTCTACCTGAACAGAATTTGTGATTTGTGGTACCTGAAAAATGCTTAGAAGCATCAGGAGACCCATTGCTAAAAACAATGACTGTCTCTTCATGTTGCACTTACCTTATCTTCTAATTTATTAAAATCTATTCAATTATCATTAAATAATTAATCCTGTCCTAATTTTCCGTTATTACATCTTGGAATCATTGAAATTATTAATCCCAAGAATTCTTTGGTCTATATATTTGTCGTAAAAAAACATGCGTGAATTTTCACTACTTGAATTTTCAACTTACTTTCCTCTTCAAATACCGTGGTAATACAGTGGATATTCTATCATTTTATACAATTTTGCTGATTCTGAGAATTAGTGCTTTTTCCTAACCCCATTGTTCTCTCTTGATAGCATCTCTCGGGATACCGTTAGCAATAAGAAATTCAATCATGGATTTGATGAACCCAGGGGTACCGCACAGGTAGAATTTTCCATCTTCAAACCCTTTAATCTGATCCGCTAGGTAGTCCTGATTGATCCTTCCCTCCCTGACGTAGTCTAGTCCCATCTTATCCCTCGTAATGGACAACTCGTAGGACGCGTGCGGATATTGCTTTATGAGGTTGGGCAGTTCTTTCTCATAGATTACATTGTCCCCATACCTGCAGGAGTACAGGAGCTTGTATGGAATGTCAAGCTTCTTGTCGATGCAGTACTGTAGCATAGCCCTGAACGGGGTGATTCCCGAACCTGCTGCTATGCAGAACACTGGTTTGGTTGGATCCATGATGAACCTTCCATACGGACCCTTTATCCTAAGAATATCCCCTTCTTTTCTCTCATTGAGGTACTTGCTCATTGTTGGGTTTTCGGTCTGCCTGACAGTGATTTCGAGGTAGGGTCTGGTCGGTGATGATGCCACAGAGTAAGCACGTCTTACTGATTCCCCATTGATCTCAGCCTGGACCATTATGAACTGACCAGGTTCCCAGTGGAATGGTCTGCTCAACTCCAGTCTCATGGTGTGGGTATCCTTAGTCTCCCTGACATACTTGACGATTTTTGCATCCTGTAGTTCTGGTTTACTCACTTAATGCTCCTCCTCTGTTGACGAATTCTTTCAGGACTCCGAGTAATTTCCTCTCATCCTCAGTGATGATACCGTCAAGCATGGCAACCTTTTCCACATTGACTATGGTGTCGTTGAGGCAGTCCATCAGCAGGTCGTTAAACTCTTCATCGTGGAGCTCACTCTCAAGGACCTGCATAATTTGTTCCTGCATGTTCTTCATTTGATCTGCAATCTTATCGATTATCGCCTGCTCGTCACCACTGATTACGTCGTCAAACAGAGCAATCTTATTGAGCTCTTTCATCAACTTATCGATCTCTCGATCAATCTGTTCCTTCTTCCTATACATTCAGATTAAGTATGGTATCTGTATTGAAAAAGATTTCCCGTATCAATTATGACTCAAGGAGTCCTAGCCTTTTCACCAATGAGGACTGCTTGTCCCGGAGTTCATCCCGCTTGTTCTTCTCCTTCTCAACTAATTCAGCGGGTGCTCTTGTAGCGAATTCTGAGGAGAGCTTGGCATCGATCTTCGCGATCTGTTTCTCCAGTTTCTCGATCTCGCTCTTCACTCGGGAGACCTCTGCTTCGATCTCAATAAGTCCCTCCAATGGGATGTAGATATTCACCCCGTCAAGGACAACGGATATTGACTTTTTCGGAGGTTCCAGAGCTTTCTCTACCTTGAGACTCTCACCATCAATCTTTGTCAGATAAATGAGCTCCCTCCTCGCTGCCTCAAGAGTATCGGTCCTGTCTCCAGCAGAGATCAGTACAGTCATAGGTGTTGAGTAAGGAACGTTGAACTCCCCTCTGATCCTCCGTATCCCTTTGGTCGCCTCCTTGAAGAGTTCGAAGTTCTCCGAGGCCTCTGCAACGATGAACTCGCGTTCTACTTTTGGCCATCTGGCGATTATCAGGGCGCCTTGATCCTTCACACCTGCAGGTAGTTGTTGCCAGAGTTTCTCGGTGATGAATGGCATGAATGGGTGGAGGAGCCTGAACACTCTATCGAGGACGTACACCAGAATGTGGCGGGGATCAATTTCTTCGTAATCCTCATCAGAATAGGTTCTTAGCTTAGAGATCTCAATGTACCAGTCAGCAAATGAGTTCCAGAAGAACCTGCGAATCTCTCTAGCTGCTTCGAGAAAGGAGTAATTATCTACCGAATCAGAGACAAATTTCACGAGTGAGTTGACCTCAGAGAGTATCCACCTGTCAGCAAAGCTCAACTTGTGCTTCTTTAAATCCGGCTTCTCGTACTTGAAGGAGGCATCCACTTTGCTCAGTGCGAATCGGGTGGCTTGCCAGATCTTGTTTCCGAACTTGTGAACGCCATCAAGGTTTTTGGGATCAAGATTCATGTCCAGTCCAGGGGAGGAGTATGACACGAGGGTGAATCTCAAGCTATCTGCCCCGTATTTTGGGATTATGGTAAGCGGGTCGTACTCTTGGATGTTCTCCATGGACTTGCTGATCTTCTTACCCGCTTCATTTCTCACCAGTCCGTGGAAGTACACATTCCTATATGGTAATTTTCCTGTGAGCTCTACGGACATCATCAGCTCCCTCGCTACCCAGAAGAAGAGGATGTCATAACCTGTTTCTCTCATGGTGTTGGGGAAGAAGTCCTCCATATCTTTGGTATCGTTTGGCCACCCCATGGTCGAGAATGGCCAGAGACCAGAAGAAAACCACGTGTCCAACACATCCTCATCTTGGTGGATGTTTCTACTCCCGCAAGCAGAGCACTTCGTTGGATCCTCTCTCCCAGTTGTGGTCTCCTCACAGTCATCGCAATACCATACAGGAATCCGGTGCCCCCACCAAAGTTGACGAGATATGCACCAGTCCTTAATGGTCTCTGGGTTAAGCCAGTGATACAGTCTTTCGATCATCTTGGGAGGTATGAAGTTAATCCCTTCCTCCTCGATCTTGGCTAGAACCTTCTCCACGAGCGGTCTGGTCTTTACAAACCACTGCGTGGAGTCACGGGGTTCGACGATTGTGTGGCACCGCTCACAGTGCGGTACGTTGTGGACATAGTCCTCTACCTCAACGAGAAGACCCTCCTTTTCAAGGTCTTTCACAATCTCTTCCCTTGCCTTGAACCTATCCATACCAGCGTACTTCCCTCCAAATTCCTCGACGACTACCGATTTCGCGTCGAGAACCGTGTAATGCTTGAGGTTGTGACGTTTGCCAATTTCGTAGTCGTTGAAGTCGTGTGCAGGTGTAATCTTGACTGCACCAGTCCCGAATGAAGCATCGACATACTCATCCACGAAGATCGGGATTTCTCTTCCGAGGACTGGAAGGATTGCGGTTTTACCTTTGTGCTTGGAGAACTTCGGATGGTTTTCAGGAATGGCCACTCCGGAATCTCCCAGAAGGGTCTCGGGGCGGGTAGTGGCCACAACGATGAACGACCTTGCCCCTTTTGCCCACGTGCCAGAACCCCACTCACCTCTGGGTTTGTTCCAGCTCTTGGTCTTGATTGGGTACTTGATAGTATACAATTTCCCCTCGACCTCCTCAGGAATGGCTTCGAGGTCGGATATGGCTGACTCACACCGACCTGGACACCAGTTAATCAAGTAGCTCCCTCTGTATATCAATCCCCTCTCAAAGAGTGTGACGAAAGCTTCCCGGACTGCTTTGGAGAGCATCTCGTCCATAGTGAATCGCTCTCTATCCCAGTCCGCGGATAGACCCATCTTCATAGACTGTTGAGTGATGATGGAATGGCTTTTCTCCTTCCATTTCCACACCTCCTCGAGGAATTTCTCACGTCCAAGCTCCTTCCGCTTAATCCCCTTCTTGTTCAGCTCACGTTCAACAACGTTTTGTGTTGCGATCCCCGCGTGGTCTGCTCCAGGGAGGAAGAGCGTTTTCCTCCCAGTCATCCGTGCGTGCCTCACCATGAGATCCTGTAATGAGATCGTCATCGCGTGACCGAGGTGAAGGACTCCTGTCACGTTAGGTGGCGGAATGGTATTGCAGAATCTCTCAGATTCCTCGTCGACAATACCCAGTTCCTCTTGGGTCTCTGGCTTGAAATATCCTTTCTCTAGCCACCATTTGTATAGATCATCCTCAAATTGGTTAGGATCATAGGTTTTAGACAACTCCTCAGTCATTCGTCAAGTCCCATAGATTTGTTCTGTACTTAAATCCTTATTTCCATTTAAGCCATGAGTCGAGGGTGAAATATCTAGAAGTTATTATTCCACTCCGTAGGGGTGTAGATAATGAAAACTTGTCCATATTGTGGTGTTCAAGTTGATGACGGTCTTACCAAGTGCAGGAGTTGTGGTAAGGAGTTCCTTGTCAATGAGTCCCTTAGGTTGACTAAGACCAAGAAGAAGGGGAAGGAAACCTCGAATGTATCTACCCATACACAGATCGAGTATGAGCCACCCTTTGAGGGGTCTCAACTAGAGGCTCTTAAGCTGGTATACTTCTCTCCTTCAAGTGCAAAGTCTGTGTTCTTCTCCTCCAATAGACCACCTCTTCTCCCGTTATTGGTGGTTATATCTGTTATTACAATCACTTACGTCTCGGTTCTCACAAGCAAGACGGAATGGATCTTTATCAACGGTAGCAGTATAGACACGACGATACTTACGATCATATTCGTACTAACCGAACTGGGAAGAATTGGAATACAACTTGTCATCAGTAGTGTAGTATTTGGCTACGCATTCAAGCTTGGATTCAAACCAGGATCTTTTGGATACCACAAGTCTATCTCCACATTCCTCCGTCTCAATATATACCGCCTAGTAGTTCACAGTGCTTTCACTCTTCTCAAGCTCTTCTTTCTGCTGTCTTCTCCAAATTCCAAGCAGATCATCGATGTGGCAACCAACGAGAAGACGGTCACGGTACCGTTCCCTGACTGGTTTATTCTCTGGGATGGCTTGCTAACGGCTATACCGTTTGCTATTACCTCAGTTATCATATTCATGGTGATGACAAAAACCTTCGAGATGAGTAGGTTCAACGCACTAATAGCTTCACTTTTCTCAATTTTCCCAGTGATTCAACTCATTCTCACCTACTTCTAGGTAATTTCCCTAATAGATTTTCTCTACCCAGTTATTGATCAACGACAGGACATTTCTTTTCATAGTTGGAAAATCAAGGTGTTCAAGGCTGGGGTACTCCCTTGTCATCATATCCATCTTACGCTCAAGGGTGCTCATGGGTGGGAGGAAGTCTGCGATGATTGTGGGGACAAAGACACTGAAAAAGACGTATGCGAGGTTGAGTCTATGATCGACTGCCGAGTTGTCCCGTATTCTAAAGGTATAGGCTAGGACCCTGTAATCCTGCAATTTTCCTGCAGGGAGGTTGAACAGCCCTGAATGATACTGATCCCCTTGACCGAAAATCACTGAAAATACAATTCCCAGCTGGGTGAGGTAGGTGTCTCTCTCGAATTCATCTTGGAATGTATCAATTTCAAAGTCCTTCCAGATAATGTCGATCCCGTAGTCAGATATCTTGTACACCACGTTGGGAAACAGACTGTCGTTGCTTAGCAACTTCTTCATCCTCTCGATATTCTGGAAGTCATCCTGCTCTAGTTGGAGGTGCTGATTCTTGCGTAGGGCATCCTCTATCCTCTCTAGATTGATCATAATTTTTGACTTGATATCCTTGTCATCCACGATGCTCATGCTTTGATAATCCTCCCCGAGCTTTCTCCATTTTTCGAGAATTATCGTCTGGTCATCTCTTATCTGGTTAATCTCATCTAGCAGAACCTTCACGTCACTCTTCTCTGCGATATTGTATGCAGCCTTGAGTATGATCTCGGCCTCATCTCTGTTATTCATTAGAATAAAGAGCTTAGCTTGAATTATCAGTGACTTTACTATGATGACCTGTGACTTCAGTTCATTCGCAAGGGTTGATATATCCTTTAAAGTCTCGTTGAGCTCTCGGATGAGGTCTGAGTTAAAGGTGATTGTAAGCTCAAAGAGCTGCAGATCTGCGATATTGAAGAGGATCTCTATATAGAGCGACGAATCCTCGGTTTTAATCGATCGGAGAGATTGGAGGATTTCCAGTGATCGAGCTTTTTCGACGAGTCTAGTTCTAGACTTGAGGATTATAGCTTCGGCAAGCTGGATATACAGATTAACGAGTTTCACTTTTACCCCCTTTAGGGAAACTTTCATCTCAACAAGTATATCTGTAGCCAAGGAGTCAATCCCAGTTGTCACATAGAGCTTGATTAATCTGTAGTACGCTTCCGCAAGATTCAATGGATTATTCAACTTATGGAACATCTCAATTGCTTTCTCCAGATGGAAGCGAGCTCCGTCGAAATCGCGAGTCATGGTCTGCAGGTGGCCAATTGTCGAGAAGGCATTAGCTAGAGGTTGCTCGAGGTGGAGGTCTCTGAAGATCCAGATTGCCTGTCTAATATATTGAAGAGCGAGCGTAAATTGTCCCTGATCTAGGTAAATCAGCGCCAAATTCGACTGAACAATTGCCGTGTCAATCTCACTGTGATTCATCTCCCGGTATCTTAGTGCCTCTTTGTACTTCTGGATAGAGATTTCACTCTTCCCCATCTGGTTGAATATTATCCCTTCGATGTTCAAAAGATCTCCTGCGAGTTGATTGTACTCCCACGATCCCGAGAATTCTTCTACACGTGGGAGCATAGTCCTAGCAAATTGAACAACCGAAAGGGAGTCCTCATTCCTCCCATTTAGCACGAGGAAGAAGCTGTAGACGCTAAGACATCTCACCGTCTCAACCGGGGATGTGTTCTCGCTGAGAATCACTGCTATGTTCTCCTCGATGAGCTCAAAGGCTCTCTTTTCGTCACCTTGTTGGAAGTGGACGAATGAAAGCATCGTTCGCTTGTCAAGTACACTTTCTAGTGATTCAATTTTGGGTAAAGCCTGTTCAAACTTCCCACTTCTGATTAAATTGAACACCTCGCGTACCGACATGTAGCTGAAGAAGTTCTATTCTTATAGTTATATAAGCCTTAGCTACAAAGAGGTCGTAATCTCTTATTTTCCATTAGTGATTGGGGTTCTCAAAGATGATCTGAGCCCCGTGCTTAAGGAGTTTTTTCTGTTCTCCTTTTTTCGGGAATCCCTTATTCCTTGAGTATACTCCAATCAGTCTTCCCCTCCGGACGGAGTTCTTGAAGTTTCTCTGGACGAGATCGATCTCATCACTGTCTCTTTCGTCGAACAATCTTGAAGACTTGAGTTCTTCATAGTCATAAAGGGCAGAGCTGTCGACCATAATGAATCCACCTGCATCCCCCTCATAACTTGGATAGCATAGAACGAATTTCTTGCGGATCTTCTCGGGCCATTCGTAAATTCCTCTACTTATGCTCTTGTACATCTTGACTTCGTCGTTTTTAAGCACTTTATCGAATCCGATCGCGTCTCCGATGAACTTGTAAAGATTATCAAGATCATGGTCACCTTTCAGGAAGATGTAGTATGGCAAGTCTTCCTCCTCTTTTGTCAGCTCATTGAGAACCTTTGTAGGGTCTACGGACACTACGAGAAATGCCCTGTAGCCCTTTCTAATTACTGAATTAAGGTCTGTGTCTGGTTCAATGAGGATTCCCTTAATGTATCGCTGATCCATATTCTAACCACGATTGACAAGTTATTTTAACCTACCATTTCTTTGAGGAACTTTTAGATAATTGTGACGAGAAGTATAGATACTACTCCCAAAACCAAAACTGTTAGATTACCAAGAGTCCCAGTTTCAGACAGGAGAACCTCTTCATTCCTCTCAATTTTCACTGGATCAAGATTGAAGACGTTCTTGTTGTTTGCATATGACACCTTAGTTGGACCGTAGTAGGCGATATAAAGTAGAATTCCAACAATTACACCTGGCTTGACCAGAGGAAATTGTCCAATGCTACTGAAGAGTAGGGTCACCATAATAAAAATGAAAAAGATTGATCCATGCTTCAGGAAATTCTTAATCACCAGATTTCGTTGTCGTCTTCTCTCTGCAATAATCGCAGCCAGTTCTGACTGCGAAACAGTCGGAAGACGACCAGTATCAAGGTATTCTTTGATATAGGAAACATCTGCCTTAACCCTATGTTTATTATCTGAAGTCATGGGTGGTACATAGTGCCTCCCACCCGGCAAGGCTTTGTTAGGATCATATTCACTCAGCGGTAATCCATAAGCCACCCACTCATGCATGTGATAAGACCCCTTCTCAACGGATGCGCCCCATGCTTTCCTACTTCCCGACCCGAAGAAGGTGCGCATGACCGTTAGGGATACCTCTTCCAATTCTGCCTCCCAAGGTGTCTGTGTGGGATTAAACGCTTGGATCTCCTGTCGCAACTTTATATAGTCCTTCTTGGCTTGAGAGAATCCGACTTTGCCTTTGTACACATTTTGCTTCCAGACGAGATTCCACTCAAGAATTCCCTCTCTTGGTGGGAAGGGAGAACCAGTGAACAATGCGAATCTAAATTTTGCAGATGCCCTTTTCTCAAATTCTTGTGAGACTATATCCCACCACTCCTTCTTCGTTTCTCCCGTGAGGAGGAGCATCTCGAGAAAGTCGTGTGAGAGTTTTTGGAGATTCTTTGGGAGCAGAGCAAATATCCTCCATTTATTAAGAAGGCTTGGAAGGAGGTAGAGCAACAATACCTTACCCCTCCTGCCCTCAATTCCCAAATTACGTGAGGTTGTGATGATGTGGTTTAGATAGTACATCTTTAGAACTGTCCTTGATTTGTACATATCCTCTTTCATCTCCATTAGGTGTTCGTAGTATTCAAGAAAGGTTATCTCCTTGGAATCATATTGCTGCATGATATACTCTGGCGTCCCGGGTTGACCATTGAGACCAGATTTGGAGACTCTGGAAAGAGTCGCTACCCCATTCTTTGGAATCCAGAATATTTCATTCAACACGAGAAGGATGGTCACGGCAATAACCATGAATACCATGGCACTTCCATATCTCTCGGTTGAGGTAAACTCAAAGTTGTCGTTCTCACCAACGGTGGTGGTGCTACTAAATCTCGGCCAGAAAACCAGACCAACAAGCCCTAGAGCCGTAAGTAGCCCCCAAATTAGAAGGAAGGGGTAGGTGTAACCCTTCTCTGATTGTACATCTGATCTCAAAATTGGTACTGAATCAAATTTAGATACGATAGAGACCGTCAATATGTACAGAATCGTGGTTAGAATGACGATATCCAGAGCAAGATTCGAGAACTGGAACCCAACAGTGAATATTGAAAAGAGAAGAATGTAGAAGACAATAGCATAGAGTATCGCGATTGTGACAAATAGTGTAATGACTTTTGTCATGGCATCTAACTTTACCCACTTGTCTATTAGCGTGAGAAGTTGGAGGAATACGAGGGTGACAAACAGTATTGTGATAGGAATGGTGACGACTGAATCACTATGAAATATTTGTGAAGAGGAAAGATTTATTACAACTGAGAAGGTGAATATCAATCCCAGCGATTTTGGCTGGTTGGTGAACATCGCGAGAACAAAGGATCTCAATACTCTGGACTGACGATCGACACTTATTAATTGAGCGATGAACAGATTCTGTGTACTGGGATCAATGTCTCCGCTTTGAGTGATGCCCCCCCTATCAGCCCTCCATCAATATTTGGCTGCTTTAGTAACTCTTCGGCATTTGATGCCTTCATAGATCCACCGTATAATATCCTGACGGATTGAGAAATATTCTGACCGTAGAGCTCCTCGATAACTCTCCTGACGAAACTGTGTGTTGCCTCTGCATCTGCAGGAGTGGCTGGTTTGATCTCTGTGTCTGGATTAAGGGCCTTGTTGTTGATCGCCCAAACCGGTTCGTAGGCGATAATCACTTTTTCGAGATTCTCAACTCCCTGCAAGCCGACGACTAGCTGTCTCCTCAGGACCTCTTTATACTCTCCAGTCTCTCTCTCCTTTGCAGTCTCACCTATACACAGAACCGGAGTGATGTCATACTTCAGAGCAAGTTTGACTTTCTTGTTGATCTCTTCGTCCGTCTCCTTGAATATAATCCTCCGTTCGCTGTGTCCAACTAGAGTGTACCCGATACCTGCATCAACAAGACTTAGGACAGAAGTAGCCCCTGTATATGCTCCACTCTCTTCGTAGTGGATGTCCTCGGCTGCGAGTTTCAGGTTCTGTGTCGATACACTGTACAAGAAGACGGAAGGGACTGCAATGAATGTCTCTATGTCGAAATTTTCGAGGTGGGAGTCAATCTCCTCCAGTCTCCTCTTAGCCTCAGATAGTGAGGTCACCTGAAGTTTCCAGTTTCCACCAATCACGTACGGTCTAGTCATATTTCGAAATATTGGATGTGGTTCTAAAACACTTGTGACTTCTACTGGATGTGAGCAAGTTTTCCCCTATCCGTTCAGTTTTAATGTCCTGATTCAAGTAAAAGTGTGGAAGACTCCGAACCGAAGACAATCATTGCCATTTTCAGCCATCCCGACGACGAGCTTGGTTGTGTGGGAACACTCGCTAATCACGTGCAAAGGGGCGATCAAGTGATCCTTGCCTGGACCACGCATGGGGAGTTGACGACACTTCTTCCTGATATGAGCGAAGAGGAGGTACGGAGGATTCGGCAACAGCACGGTGAAGAAATTCGAAAGATCATCGGTGCTGCATCTATCAAATTCTTCGACATGGGAGACAATCTTGTAGAAATGAACCAGAAGAATAGGCTGGATATTGCCAAGTTCTATGCTGAGACGAAGCCTGACGCGATCATTACATGGGGTGAGAACAATAGCCATAGTGACCACAGAAACACAGGAGACCTCGCGCTCCTTGCTATTCAGACCGCGAGAATCGAAAAGGCTATTGGAATGGAACCGCATAGGAAAAATGTTAAATTTCTGCGGTACTGGGAGAAGCAGTCGCAGTTTCCGGTGAAGCATATAGAAGTCACTGATGTCATGGACACCGTGCTTGAGTGTGGGAACTACTACGGTGAGATCTACAACTGGAAGTCGGTCGAAAAGTGGATGCGGAACTCCAGGATAGCTAAAGGAATGGAATCTGGTGTAGAGTTCGCTGAGAAGTTTAATGTCAGGTTCGAGTTTGCAAAACCATCTAGATATATCGTTTGAATGTCTTCCTGAGTCTCTCCTGAGCCTCAACAGCGAGGGTTCCATACCAACTCAGATACCGGCCATCCACATACACATAATCTGCCGATGACAATGCAGGAAACGTCCTCATGAATTTCTCGTGGTGTTCCTTGAACTCTAAGGGCTCGCTTGGTAGAATGACTATGTCTACTTGGTCCAATTTCTCTAAATCAACAACAGGATACCTCTGGTCGTATTCAGCAGTGACATTCTTGAAACCCAGTGATCTCAGTACTGAATTGATGTATGTGTCTCTGTTGATGGACATGTAGGGATCGTCCCATATTGGACAGAATACTTTGTAGTTCAATTGTTCTCTTTCTTTGAGTCCCTTAAGTTCTAACAAAATTTTTGAGACTCTATCGTCTCGGGATATTCCTAGGAGGTTCACCAGGTCTCGAATTAGGTTGTAATTATCGGTGATCTTTCTAGGATAGGAGACAAAGGTTGTGAACCTACCTACAAGATCCTCGACGAACTTCTTCTCATTCTCCTCCTTGTTGGCTAGCACTAAGTCGGGATTCAGATCAACAATTCTGTCCATTCGCGGGTTTTTGGTACCTCCGACAATCATGATATTGTCCCCATCTGGCTTAGGACAGAATGCGGTGATACCAACAAGATACTTCCCCGCTCCTAGATCAATGAGCGATTGGGTTATTGATGGGACAAGTGATACAATACGCTTGTACCCACTTGGTTCAAATGACTGACCCATCTCGTCAGTAATAATAATCCCTCACCTCTTACGGGAGTAGTTTCTTTCCCTGAACCACCTTAGTACACCCTGTACCTCGTTGTAATGGGTCTGGAGGAGAAGTTTGAAGTTTGAAAGTTCGTGTGCTATTGAGTTGAAGTTGGTACGTTCTTTGAGGTAACTGGGCCAGTTCTCGATCTCATAAGTCTCGAGGTTGTCGCTTGAGAGAGGGATGAAGCTCACGTTAAATCCATTCTCGATCATACCCTTCAGGAGGTATGTCCCTCCTTCTTCCAGCTCTATGGAGGGGGCGTAGAGGTTCCTTAATGCATCATCGATGGAGCAGGACAGGATGAATGACTCGGCTTTGTGAAACTCTGTGGTCTTCTTCTCCAATGTCGTCTCGATCTCGACCGATAGGTCATAGGTAGTAAAGATTATCCCCTTTGAGGAATAGTCCATGTTTCTGGTAACTTTTACCGAGATGTCCATGGGGATGGAGCCGTCTAGAGTGAAGATTAAGATTTCTGCTGATGAGTCATTGTACTCAATCGAGTCGATCTGGACAAAACCAGTCCATTCGATCTCACTCATTTCTCGGATTAAGTAATTGACGATGTTAATAGCGTAGTCCTTAGGGAGATCCAGCTCTATGCCAAGATTCCCGAAAATCTTCTCTATGATTTGATCTATGCGACTAGCCACTCAATCTTCCTCCAACCTATTTCTTCCTTAATTTTATTTATACCATTAGATACGGAATCTTTTGTAGCCTACAGAATACTATCAGAAGTATTTTCTCGGCTGAACAGCTTTATATCGGACACCACAATTACAACCTATGAAAATAGGTGTTACCCTAGGAGCAGATTACATCCCGTATCCCGATCTCTTCCGGATCACCAAGCTGGCAGAATCGCTGGGTTACGACCAGATCTCAGTCCCTGAGATATGGGGACATGATCAGGTGAGCACAATCACTCAGATGCTCTCGGTCACGGAAAAGATTCAGGTCTCCACTGGAATCATGAACATGTTCAGTAGGACTCCCGCTTTGGTGGCCATGACCGCTGCTTCGCTCTCCGAAATGTCTGCTGGACGCTTCACTCTTGGTCTGGGTCTAAGTGGACCTAGGGTAGTTCGAGGATTTCATGGAAGGGAATTTAGCAAACCACTTCGACACACACGCGAATTCGTAAAGGTGGTTCGTGATCTTCTGGCTTTCAGACGGGCAGAACTTGATTCTGAGCTCCTAGGGCACATCCATGGTTTCAGGTTGAGTTTCAAACCCAAGTATGAAGTTCCAATCCATATCGCTGCTTTGGGTCCCAAGAACATGAAGCTCACCGCGGAGATCGCAGATGGATGGATACCTGTATTTATGAGCAAGGACGGACTGGCCAAGAATATTGAGAAAATGAGAGACCACTCTCCCAATAATCTTGAGAACTTCGATGTAACGCCATTCATCCTATGCGCCATAGGTAATGACGACAGGGTGAAGGATTTACTCAGGGGTCATCTGGGTTACTATTTCGGAGGAATGGGTACATTCTACAATGAGATGTTAAGGAGAATGGGTTTTGAGACGGAAGCTGAGAATATTATGCAGAAGTTCCAGTCAGGAGACGTGAATGGAGCGTATGCAGAAATAACAGATGAGATACTGCACAGTACCTGTGTCTTCGGTGAGCCCTCGGAGATGAGAGATAGGATGGAGGAGTACTACAAGATCGGAGTGACAGTACCGATGGTGTCCGTACCATTCAGGTCACCCCCTGTCTTGGTGTCGGAGACACTCAAAGTGTTTTCCAAGTAAAGCTTGGTGGTAAGCCAATCTATTACAATTGAGGTTATTGACAACAGTTGTGGAATCCACACTGCTAGAAATCCTCATCAATATTTTCACTCGTACTGGAAAGATATACCTCGGTGTACTTGTAGGATACCTATTCATTGTCTCACCCTTGAGGAAGTACAAGAAGGGATTTGTTGACGTAACCATGAACATCCTGACACCGATCCTCATCTTTGTCTCGATCCTACAGGTTGAGGGTAGTAGTGAGGCAATCTTTCCAGCCCTTGCGTCTGTATTCGTCACTTTGGCGGGGATATTTCTTCCCAAGATAATGGCCCGTGGAAGACCCGTGAAACCTGCTGAACTCTGTACTGCGGCTTTCCCCAATGCCTTAAACTTCCCTTTCCCCCTCATTTTTGCACTCTCACCAAGTTCTCTTGGTGCTGCAGGAATCTTTCTCGTCGTCCAGATCATCCTACGAAACACAATCGGGCTCTGGATCTCTGGTGTTGAGTTTACACATTCCAACCTACGTGATATCGCTAAGTTCCCCCCAATCTGGTCAGTAGCTCTTGGTATTATTGCTCGGATATCAATGGGAAAACAGATCCGGGTAAACCTATCCACAGCTAATAACGCTATCGTGTACTGGATGGTTGAGATAGGCATATTCGCGACACTCATGACACTTGGATTCGGGATTCATAGACCAAATATTGACCATCTAATTCCATATATCAGAGTAGGGCTAACCCGGTTCGTCATCACTCCTGTTCTATTCTTCGCCCTACTTCTACCATTCAGGATATCAACTGTAGTCATGGTTGCGATGATAGTTCAAGTGATGGCTCCTCCGGCAGTGTACAACGGGATCTATGCTGAAAAGTTTGATCTGGACACCAATCTCACGAGCAACACAATTGTCCTTCTGACTCTTCTTGCACTCATTCTTGTACCTGTCGAGTTCTTCCTCCTCGAGTTCTACTTTCTCTGACCTTCACTTGAAAATACCACTGTTTGACCTTATATCTCAAGAGACCCATACTATTCATGGGAATAGTTTTTCTATTTCCCTTACCACCTATGATGGGATGTGCTAAGCGCATCCCTAACCTTCATCTTACCAGTACTTTATCAGGAAACAGTTCGCGCATGACAAGTGAAATTTTTTCCACCATGTTCGCACATTTTTCGATCTCGTAGGACTCTGGTACTAGGAGGTAGATCCCTGAGAAATCAGTGATTGAGTGGAAGTAGATAGTTTGCCCCTCAAGGTTAAATGATACATGTTTATCCATCTCTTGAAAGAGTCTGATGAACTTCTCTGCGTTTTCAAGGTATATTTTAATAATCTGTTCTTCCTGTTCTGGTGATATCTCACCGACACTTGAGAGCTGTAGATCTCCATTTGCTCCAACTGAGTATATCCCCGAACCTGAGATCTCTGTTATCTCTCTCTGCAATTCGTGGAGTAGGTTATCAATAGTTACCGACTCCTTGAATTCCTCAAAAGTTATTTCCTTTAGTTCTTGGTATTCATACTTTGACAATACACCTTCCAGCTCTTCAACATGCCTATTTAGATCACTGGATTCAAATAGACAATAGCTTATGTTTCCGACTTCCCCAATTGAGAGAAAGAGTACAGCAATTATAGCTGCAGTTATTTCGATCTCTGTGCTTGGTCTTGATATTGTTGAAAGACCTCTGTAAATCGAGTAGATGATGTTAATGACGAATTCAATGCTTTCTCGAATTTCGTGTTTCTCGAAATGGGTATCAAATAGAAATGCGATTGTATAATCTTGAAAATTGGTATATACTACGTTAAGCTCCTGAAATTCAATCTGTCGGATCTTATTATATCCTTGTTCTCCCCCGAATAGATTAACTGTATGGAGAATGCTCACGAGACCTTGGATATTAATGTCAATTGCTAGGGCTTTGAGATCATCTTGGAGCAGAAGATTATCGTCTCTGATAAGTAGTATGGAGTTACAGTCTTCAATAATACCCAATAACTTGTTTTTACCTTTATCAATTACGTCACGAATAAGCATTACATTATTCTTTGTTCTATTGTTAAAAAGTGTTATTTAGAAAATTCAGGATTTGATTTTCCGCCTAAAAATAATCACTATACCGAATATTCCAGTAAGCGATGCCACCATTGCAAATGGAGCTCCTGTCTCTGTCGATTCAGTAGTCACACTAGTGGTTGTGTTAGTAGGCTCAGAAGTCACAGGACCTGTTCCGATCCAGAACCACCAGTCGTAGACCGTAGTGTGCCCTTGGTTGTCCGTAGCTTCGACAGTAAGGATGTGTGGACCCTCGCCGGTCAGCGTTTCCAGTGGGAGAGAGACTTTCAACTCTGTCCCGAAGAAGAATGTCCGGAAGACAGTCGGGTCTACGACCTCACCGTTGTACTTGACAACTATGTCGTTGAATTTTACTTTGTAGAGTGTGTCCACAACTTGGAACCTGACAAAGCCAATTGTCTCGTCCTCACCGAAGACGGTGTTGTTCTCAAGGTCAGGGGTGATGGACGGACCTTCGAGATCAAGAACTATATCCTTCCTGTAGTACTCTTCTCCATTGTAGATCTGGATTGCATGAATACCATCTTGGCTGGCTTGGTAGTCGATTGAGTAGGTGCCATCGCCGTTGTCGGTGACATCTATCTGTTTTCCATCGATGTTCTCATTTCCAACTCTCATAGCTGTTGGGGCCGTTGGTGATTTGACGGTTGTTTTTAGCCTACCATCCACAAGTGATTCCGAGACAACCTGCAACCTTTGTTTGGCAGTTAACCAGTTTATAGTATTGATTGAGAGTTGTTTGTCACCTGTTGCTTTATACTTGTTCAAACCACCGAAGTTATCCATCCAGAAGTTGGTACTAGTGACTATTACACGCCCTCCTCCTCTCTGATCATAGGCGATCAAGTTAGATTTGGTATCATCACCGGTTATGGCCAATAAATACGCGTTCTTAGCCTCCGCCTTCGAGCGATCCATGAATAACCAGTTACCCGCTTGGGTAATGTCTGGAACACCTTTTGTCAAAGATGAAATGTTATTCGCGGGGAGGGTCTGTGTGGCAATGTTCCCAAGAGATGGATCCGTCGATGAGTTGATTCCCCAATTGCTGATCAATGCATTGATCTTATCAGGATCAACTCCGCTCTGAATCCCTGAGTTACTGTCTGTGAACGGACCGTTGAAGTCTATGAGTACCGATCCTCCATTGTCCACGTAATCGAGTATGGCTGTCATCTCACTCGCAGTCAGGTCCTCTCCCTCAAAGAAGGCTTTATTGAATGGATCTGGCATCCAAAGGACATCGTAGTCATTCAGAAGAGTAGAAGTGATCTCTGTGTGAACTTCCTCGACCCAATATCCCTGAGAAATCATGTGGCTGACCATTACTCCTGTATTCGAGCCTTTGAGTGTATCTGCACCCGAGAGGTCCCAATCAGTGTGCCTAAGATCCATAGCAACCTTACCCTTGGCTTCACCAATAATACTTACGGATATGGTCACATTCGATACCAAATTTCCGAGTGTTGCCGTGAGAACTCCAGAATAGGTCTTTGCTTCCATACCAGTAGTATCTATTGCCAGTGGGACGGCTTTTGAGTATCCGCTGTCCCACGTCGAATTTACCAGTGTGAGATAGGAGGCCAGTTCGCCACTGAGTGAGAAGGTTACATCAGTTATGTTTGATGTGATAACTGTAATTCCTTCAAGGGTTGTGGTGATTCCAGAGAGAGTTCTGAAACCAAACATACCTGTGTTTTTGGGAGTCATAACGAGTGCGTTTGCAAATCCGTTGTTCGCAGAGTTTTGGAGTAGGTATTGGTAACTATTATAGATATTGACCATTCCTGCTCCCTTGGTGTAATCTCCGTTCTTACCATCTCCCTGGAAGGCTCCTTCGATTACGGATGCTTTCAAAGAGCCAATGTTGTAAGAGATGTTGTTCGCTCTAAGAGCAGAGATCATGGTCGCAATCGCTCCAGCTGTCAATGGTGATGAGAAAGAGGTTCCGGAAACACGCTCGTATACATCTCCCTTCCCG
>JALWRB010000096.1 GCA_027077875.1 Candidatus Heimdallarchaeota archaeon | reverse complement strand
ATCGCCAAGAAGGTCGATCCATAGGAAATGGCAATTGCTGCCACAATGGTAAGTGCAAACGAGGACTGTGATATCTGGCTGTATGTGCTTATCAGACCCCATGAATTACCCAGCTCTGCCACGAGCGAGTCGAGAAGGAGAACTGAGGCAAGTATGCCCAGTAATGTTCCAATCACCCCGAGGATCGTGTTTTTCAGCAGGTACCCCTTGAGTATTGTAGACTTGTCGTTCCCAAACGCGTACATCGCACCCAGTACCTTCTTCTGCTCCGTTACCGACCTGTTGGTCACGACGTATATGACGATCGCTGCAACTGCGAAAATGAACATGGCTGCGACCAGCATGTACCGCGAGGTCAACTTCAAGCTGTCCTGCAGTCCCTGCCTGAATGATGTCTCCCGCGAGAACCAGAATAAGGCGACATTGGGGATTGATCCGTCCTTCTGGAGACTATCGAATATCTCCATGTAGATGTCTCTTAGCTCGTCGATCGGTGGGTCTGATTTGATGTATACCAATGTATCGGTGAACGGTCTCGAATCTATGTCGACCGCAACAAACTTGAATGCCTCAGGTACGACGTACCCCGCAGCTACCTGGCTGATATCGTATGAGGCGAACTCGACGCTCTTGACCAACCCGACTACCGTAAATGACTTCTTCGCTAGACCGAGTTGGACGCTGATGTTGTCTCCCATGACGATCCCGTCCTTGAGAGCATATGAGTCAAGAAGGGTAATCTCACCGTCCTCCGCTGGGAACCTTCCGTCAACCAAATACGGGACATTTATTCGAGGCAGATCACTTTTATTATAGCTAATGAGGTCAATAGGTAGCCAGTCCCCGCTGGGTAATACCCCTTCACCATTGCTCAGGGTCTTCATCCGCATGTACGTCCTGCTCTGGACGTCGAACTCTTCCTGGGTGAAGTTGAGGTTGTTCAGCAGAACGTCCGTGATCTTTTCCTGTGCCCGAACGTCGGTCCTCTTGGTATATATCACATCGAAGTGGGCCAGCTTGTAGTCTACCTCCTCTTGGCGTATGATGTCTCCCAGATTGGGTGAGAGATCGAGGAGGGCCATTGGGAATGATATGATGATGATAATTGACACCACAATCGCCAATGACCTCGATTTCGAGAACCAGATGTCCCTGATCATGGATTTGTATATCCTCTTCATGTCTATCCCTCCAGTATTTTCCCTGACCTCATCTTCAGAACACGATCACTGAATTTCTCCAGCTCCAAGTCATGAGTCACCATGAGAACAGTTGTGCCCTGTGCTTTTGAGGTGTCACGGATCAATTCGACAATTCTCTGACCTGTCTCCTCATCCAGTTGACCTGTGGGTTCGTCGATGATCAGAAGCTCTGGCTTCTTGGAGAGCGCACGTGCAAGTGCCACCCTCTGCCTTTCTCCTCCCGAGAGCTGAGAGGGATACGAGTTCTTCCGATCTCCGAGCCCCACTGCCTCCAGTGCTTCCTCTGCTATTTTTGTGAGCTCCTTCCTCGACTTGATCACCAGTTCGGCAGCCAACTCGATGTTCTCCTTTGCTGTTAGCGTAGGTATTAGGCTGTAGAACTGGAAGACGAAGGAAACGTACCTCCTCCTGAACTGAGTGAGCTCTCTGGATGTCTTTCCGAGGGGTTCTCCGCGGAAGATCACCTCTCCATCGTCCGGGACGTCGACCCCACCCAGCATATTGACAAGTGTGGATTTACCTGAACCCGATGGACCAATGACCATGACGAATTCCCCTTTCTCGATCGAGAGGGTAACATCATCGAGTGCCTTAATGATTTTCTCGCCCGTCTTATAGTGCTTCTTCAGGTGACGTGCCTCAATAATTGGAGAGTTACTCACACTCCGTGACTGGGCGATTGAGTAAAATAATCTTGGTATTTGTCCGATCAATTGTGATTCAAAAGTTCCCTGAATTCATCCATGTGTCGAATATTATCAAGGTCTGAGTCCGATCTAATAGTCCTGCTGTAGAGTTCCTGATCGATTGTCAGGCAGGTCTTGAGATGTGGTATTGCCCTCCCACTACCCGAGCGGGCCAGGAGGCATGCAAGATTGTAGTGTGCCTCATGGAAATTATGGTCCTCATCGATCAGTTCCCTGTACAACTTCTCGGCCTCATCTGGATTGCTGTCCTCCATGGCGAAGGCCAAGTTGAAGATGGTGTTCCGATCGCGTCTCAAGTCGAGTGACATCTTCAGGTACTTGATGGCCTTCTCCTTCTCTCCCATGTCGATGTATGTGTTGCCGAGATTGTACAGGACGTTGGGGAGCAATTCATCTGCCACATCCAGCAGTTCCAAGTACAGTTTCTCTGCGCCAATGTTATCCCCCATGTCTGCCAATAGATTGGCCATATAGTAGCGGTACTCGGGATTCTGCGGATCCAACTCTACCGCTCGACTGAATGCGTCCAGTGCGTCCTCGGGTAGGTCGAGGTTGTGGTAGGCGATACCCTTGTTGAAGTGGACATCTGGGTCATCACCATCTATCTCCTCTGCAGAGGCAAGAGCGGCTAGAGCCTCCTTGAATTTCCTCGTGTTGATCAGGCACACGGCAAGATTGATCCACCCGTCGATATCGTCCTTCCGCTTAACTGCGTAGTAGGAGAGCTCCTCAATCGCCTTCTTGTACTGACCCAACTCCATGTGGGTCACCCCCTTGTTGTAGTACGCTATGTAGTTTTTTCTGTCCTTGTCTATTGCTTTCTTGTAGTACTCCAAGGCGGTGTGGAGGTTTCCTCTGTCCGCTTCCAAGTCACCTTTCTTGACTAACTCTTTTGAGTTCATTCTTCCTCAGCTGGTGCCTCAGCCCGAGATCCAACGATCTCGATGGTAATTGACTTGACGCTGGTTCTGCAAATCTTCCTGACCCCGTGCAAACCCGGCTCGTATTTGCACTCCACCAACTCTGCGTTCTGTAGTGCTTTGACTTGAGCAGAAATGTTCGCCTCCGTCTGCCCGAGTTTGTTCGCGAGGTTGGAAATGTCCAACTCCTCCTTGGCCAATAGCTGAAGGATCTGGTATCGTGTTGAGCTTCCCACCGCCTTAGCGACTTTAATGATCTTGGTGGTGTCATCTGATCCGAGGGCAATCTCTTTTAAGTCCATAAGTATTCCTCTTAGTAGTCTAATAGTTTTCTTATCAAATTGTTATTTAAATATTCTTCTAATGATTGAATAATTTCCTTATTATTTGGAACGAAGTACTATTAGCTCCAATTATACTATGTTTGGGGAGTAATTCTCCTTATCTACTTCTCTGATATCCCGCCAAATCACGCAACAACATATCGTCTATCTCGCGGTATTAGCTATCCTTAAATCTCGCAAAGTACAGTCTTCAATATGAGCTGGGAAGCCGAGAGTACGCTCTCCTCCCTCGGGATTTCCGAGGAGAGGTACAGCATGAAGGACGGAGTGATTACTCAGCTGGATCTAAGCTCACTTGACCTCTCGGTTATTCCAGTAAGTGTTTTTAATCTCGGGAGACTTTCAGTCCTGAACCTCTCGGACAACCACCTTCAAGAGGTGGACAAGGACATCTTCAAACTTGCGAACCTCGAGAGCTTGGACCTTAGCTCCAATATCATTGACTCCTTTCCCTTCGAGGTCCTCTCTCTTAGCTTCCTCAGAAACCTGCACCTCCAAGGGAATATGATTCAAGAGATTCCGAATGCGATTGAGGGCCTGAGAAACCTTGCAGTACTCAACCTCTCATCTAACGGACTGAACTACATCGAACATGGTCTGGGGAAACTAAGTGAGCTGGAACACCTCATCTTGTGGAGAAACAGGCTGGTCAATCTCCCCGAGGATCTTGAATCAATGAACCTGAAATTTCTCGATGTCAGTAGCAATTTCATTCAGGAGCTTCCTGTATTCATCAGTGGAATGCGTTTTCTCAGTCTGCTCAAGGTGGACGGTAACCTCCTCTGGTATCTCCCCGATGAGTTGGTTAAGCTCCGACTCACCGGGCTTATTGCCAGCAACAATCGACTCTCCACCCTCCCCGAGTACATAGGGTCGATGAAGAGCCTATCCCGATTGGTCCTGTACAACAATTCTCTGGAAGCCCTCCCCTCATCGATCGTCAACCTCAGACTGAGGGAGCTCGATCTCCGGGGTAATCCACTACTGGAGTTGACCCCAGAACAGAGGATTTGGATGAGGAAACTGGAGAAATCAGGGGCAAGAGTGTCATTATGAAACCAATAAGATTTAATTTCAACCCTTGATGGTGATCTATGAACGAATATCTCTATAATCTAGGCAAGAAGATGCGATTCCGACGGCTCGTGGATCAAGAATCGGGTGCAATCGTCGCTGTACCGATGGATCACGGATTCACTCTCGGCCCCGTACGTGGTGTGGACCACATACGGCAGACCACCGACTCAGTCTTCGAGGGTGGTGCATCGTGTGTTGTTGTCCATAAGGGGATGATGAGGCGTATGGTGGGGATCTCTCCACAACGTGGGGTAATGGTTCACATCTCAGGTTCAGTGAGCTTCTCACCCAATGCCAATGAGAAAGTACTCATGGGAAGTGTCGAGGAAGCGGTCTCTCTTGGTGCAGACGGGGTCTCTCTGCACGTCAACGTCGGGGCCGAATCCGACAAGCGGATGATGGAGCATCTCGGTTCTGTAAGCAGGGATGCCAACAGATTCGGAATGCCCGTGCTGGCCATGATGTACGCAAGGGACGACAGCGGGTCTGACAACAAGGACGCTTCTGCTCTTGCCCATATTGCAAGGATAGCCGAGGAAGGTGGTGCAGACATAGCCAAAGTTCACGCGACCGAGGGTGGTAAGGGCTTCGACGAGGTTGTGCAGGGAATATCCATTCCGGTTGTCATAGCAGGTGGATCAAAGACCAGCAACTTCACCGAGTTCTTGCAGACGATCGAGAACTGCATCGCAGCTGGGGCTTCGGGAGTGTCGATAGGTAGGAATATCTTCCAAGCAGAGGATGTTAGAGGGACAACCCAGAAGGTGCTGGAGGTTGTCCGCAAGGCGATGAAGGAGCAGTAGGATATGAGGCAGCTCAAGTTGTTCCTCGACTCACGTGGGGGAGCACCAGAGGATGAGTTCGAAGGGATCATTGACGGGATTTTCTCAGATCGGGCTGGCGATATGCAGATCCTTCACGACCTGATTATGAAGGAGGATGTCTGTATTGGGAAGTACTTCAGAATCACCTCACCCGAGGACATGAATCGAGCGATGCAAATCGAGATTAGTCCCACCGACAAGTACCTCTTCTTCGACACAGGTGAGTGGCGGATCATCCCACTGGAGAACGTGATCGCTCAGTACCAGTCCAAAGGAGTAGAAGTGATCGCCTCCGCATCCAGCATGGAGGACTTCAATCTTCTACGTGAGGTCCTAGAGGTAGGTGTGGACGGTGTGGTCCTCAGCCCCGAATTGTTGGATGCGAATCTGGAGTACTTCAAGAACAGAGAGTTCGAGGAGAAGGTCTCACTGGTGGAATTGCAGGTCAAGTCCATCGAGACCACGGGTTCGGGGGACAGGGTGTGTGTGGACACGACCTCCTTGCTTAGGAACGGAGAGGGACTCCTCCTCGGAGCTACGAGCTCAGTATTTGTCCTCGTGGAGGCAGAGGTAAACGAGTCGGGTTACGTCAGTGCTCGTCCATTCCGGGTGAATGCAGGTCCCGTCTCCGCCTACGTACTCGATGGGGAGAAGACAAGGTACCTCTCAGAGCTAAAGGCGGGAGCGGAGGTCATGGTCGTTTCATCCAATGGTAGTGTCAGAAGGGAACTGGTAGGTAGAGTGAAGATAGAGAGAAGGCCATTCGTGTTGATCAAGATCGGGTTGGTGGATTCAGAAGAGGAGTCACCCATCCTCCTGCAAAATGCCGAGACCGTTCGATTGGTTACACCCGAGGGCTCCAAGAGTGTGACCGAGCTGAAGGTGGGTGACATCGTTCTGGGAAGGGTTCTGAAGTCTGGGAGACACTTCGGGATCTCAATCGAGGAGTTCATCGAGGAAAGATGAGGGGCGCAGTTGTCGTAGGTAACTCCGACGATCTCATAGAACTCGCATCGAGGTACCCAGATCTTCTCCTCGAACTGAGGGTAGATTTGGATCCTGATCTCCTCTCACAAGCAGGTAGATATCGAGAGCGCACGATCCTGACCCTGAGGAGCAAGGATGAGGGTGGACACCATAGCGGAGATCGAGCACCCCTGCTAAGACAGATGCTCGGGATCAGGCCTCGCTACATAGATCTCGAGCTCTCTACTGATCTGCACTTGCTCGACACATGTACCAGTGAGGAGGTAGATGTCATCCTCTCCCGTCACGACTACTCCTCAGACATGTTATCCTGTGCAGAAGAATTCTACACCGAACTTGTCAAATTGGGGATAGAACAGTACAATGTCCTCTTCAAATTCGTGGGTAATTCGGTCGATACCGTCGACGCGGTGGAGGCTCACCGGTACCTTCATTCAAGGCTAGGACGCACAACCGTCCTATCAATCTCCCGGAATGGAGACGTTCTCCGTGTCCTCCATGACCTCTTCGACCAGGAGATCGTCTACGGATCCACCACTGCCGGATTCCTTGTTCCAATCGAAGTCGTGACCACCCCTCCTGAACTGAGAATAGGGCTACTAGGTAAGAAGCTCGGGCACTCACTCTCACCTGTGATCCATGGGATCTTCATGCAGTTGCTCGGGATACACGGCTACTACTTCCTCCTCGAAGCATCCAGTGAAGATCGGGTCATGGAGCTTCTGGAGATGATAAATGATTTCCAAGGGGTCAATGTAACCTTCCCCTACAAGGGACTAGCGGCTAACTACTGCGATGAGAAAAGCGAGGTTGTGGTATCCACCAGAAGTTGCAACACACTGCTCTTCGGGAAGACCGTAAGGGGGGACAACACAGACCTGATCGGTATTCAGCGTTCCATCTTGTCGTTGGGACTGCCCAGTGGTCGGGCACTAGTGTACGGTGCCGGTGACTCCGCTCGATCCGTCTCTGCCGTCCTGCTCGAGATGGGGTGGGAGGTCACTGTAGCGTACAGGAGCTCTCACCGGCTGGTCTCCTTCAAGGATGTGAAGACGGTTCCAATGGCTGACATCGACTCCACTAAGGGGTTCTCTCTCTTCGTCAATGCGACCCCAATCGGACTGGACGGCAGTATCCCACCGGTGCAGATCGATCCGTCAACAAAGGTCTTTGACCTCGTGTACACGAAGAAGGGAACTCCATTGGTAAGCACCTATGGGGGCATCGACGGTAAGCTCATGCTCTTCTACCAAGCTCTCGCCGCGTTCGAGATGTTCTCGGGACGTGAAGTTGACCCGGATCGCGCATACATGGAGTTCAAGAGGTGGTTGAATGAGAGCAGTTGAGTTCAGGACTGGGTCTGCTATCACCGTCCTTAATGCCATACGGTCGGACAAGGGTTCTGCTATTGGTACTCGGATCTTCACCTCGGTGAGGATGACCGAGGGAGAAGAGATGGTGTTCAAGGTCACTGATGGGATGGACACACGCCTCGTTGAGAACTGCGTGGAGGTATTTACGGAGCAGGTCGGCACCCCTGCAAATGGGAAAATCGAGGTGAGGTCTCCCCTTCCTGCGGCACGGGGGCTCAAGACCTCCAGTGCCGTTTCACTCGGAATACTTGGTACACTCGCGCTGATAAGTGGTGTTGATCTAACCCCGCACGAGCTTGTCTCCCTCTCTGCAGAGAGCTCCATTAGAGCGGGTGTGTCTATAACTGGTGCAATCGACGACGCTTATGCCTCCCTCCTCGGTGGGCTCGCAGTCACGGACACTCGTGAGAAGAAGTTGGTGAAGCAAGTAGCACTGGATTCCGAGCCAGTTGTTCTCCTCGTACCCAAGCGAAAAAATGAGAAGCGACATGTCGACGCACTTCTCGAAGATATTGACAGAGGATTGATAGACAGAGCGATCTCCGCACTTGAGCAAGGG
>JALWRB010000095.1 GCA_027077875.1 Candidatus Heimdallarchaeota archaeon | reverse complement strand
ATCACGCTGATAGCGAATTTTGTAATCCTCTTAACTTTAGGATGGAACTTTGATACTCTAAAGCCTCTTAAATTTGTATTTAATGTTCTGATTGTTGTATTTGTGGTACTCTATATTGTGCTAGGAGGTGCTATAGAGTTATTCGACAGACTGAGGTGAGAAGATTGAAAGAAGGAGAGAGAATGAAAAGACTGTCTTTTTATATTACAATAGGACGTTTCCTTCTAACTATTCATGGAATGGTACTCATTTATATTCTCTTTATAGGATGGAATTCTATTCTTTTCTTGCAATATGAATTATTATACTTCGGATACTCGTTTCTGTATTATCTGGTATTAGGAAGCCTAGTAAGGAACTGGAAGAGGATATCATGTATTCCAGCATCCGATTCGGAGGGTTCAGGATGTCCTATGTGCAACAGGGTAGAGCGTTTTCTTTTTATATCTTTAGTATACTATTTTATTATCCCGACCTCATTTCAATACTACGGGTATGCCAAGATCATAAGGATGGGTCAATTAATCCTCTCCCTTCTTAGTTGGAGTTCCTTCAGTTTTATGAGTCGTAAGTGCTAATAATCTTGCATAGTCGGAATTATAATTGCATTATGGACAGTCCCATAAGGTATTTCTACAGTTAGAGCAACGTGGAAAATGATTTGATATGAGCATATACAAGATGCAATCTGGAAAGAATTTGAAGGTTATGAGGTGTTGGAAAAATTTATCATGTCAGAATTTATGTCAATCGTGATGGAAATACTTGCTACCTTCGGATTTAATGTTAAGTCATTGATTATCGATGAAATCCATAAGTACTACGGTTACCAAGTACAAGAAGGGAATTTCAAGATAATATCAGATACAATTAGTGGAGAACTGGGACTAGATATAGTGAGAATTGTAAATACATTAGTCGCTTCTATCGTTTCACTATTCGGTGGAATAGCAATGGAAGCCTTTGGCACAATCAACGGACTAAGCTTTAAAATGATGCTGCTTTGGAAGATACCCTCTCGGATAACGGTACTCTCGCAACATCTTGAGAGGCTAGTGTATTTTGTTGGTTACCTCATGTACAACTTCGTCATGGCAGTGTATTTCACCGTGGAGGCACTCTAATGAACTCATATTCTCACTATTGGGAGAGAGTATTTAAGCGAGTAGCATTTTTCCTCTCCGTTCTCATCTCGATGTTTTTGGATGGGAATCCAGTGGTTAGTTTTTTCCCACCACTTTTTTATTTCCATCTCTTCATCCGCATACCTTTTGGAAGCCGTGAGATTAAATTTGTAAAGAACGATAATGACCGCAGGACTGGGAAGAGAAAATGGCGTGGAGTACACAGTAGTGTTTTATTATTCCAATTGACCGTGGGATTTGCAGGAGAGTTCAGACCATTATATGATGAGACAGTCTTGACCGTCGTGAGGATTGTTGTTATTTTCATAGCTGCCGTAATCATGGTTTGGATCGATATAGGCCTAGCCAGCATCTTCATGCGGGTAAGATATTATCCGTGGGATTTTGTTCTCCTTTCTGGTTGGTTGGTCTCCTTTCTTATCCTTACCCTGACTGATCTATATGGCTATGCAATCCTTGTCTGGAATATTGTCTTAGAACTGGTACTATACCCTCTGTATTGGATATTTGAGGAGGATGTCTGTTGAGAGTAGAGTAATGGACATTTCGGACATATATTTTCTGGGTACTTATATTCTAATCTGATAATATCTTTCCCTTATTGTCATCAGGGCCGTATTTTGAGTGAAGAACCATACAAACAGTTCTATCTTGAAATGGATATCTGATCTTGATTATTCAAATTTTGGTTGAGTTCGCTAATCTTCAGAGTCTTAAAACCCGGAGGGTCGTTCGATACTCCAAAATTTGATCCTCTCGCAGAAACTCATGATGTGAATTGAGTGAAACACTCTCCGAGAGAGTTAATGTGACTGACATGTTCCAAATATGTTTTCCAAACTAACCAGATAGAGGAAAGACTTATCTTGTTTAGAAATTCGAACACCTTGATGGTGTTTCTCATATTTCCTGAAGTTGATCGTTCGTTACCTTTCCCCTATACCATCTCAACAGTATTCACACATACCCTATACACGGATCATAGAGATTATTATAATGAGGAAATCGGGAGAAGGTGAGAAGAGATGATAGTGAGAAACAGTTTAAATTACGGAGTACTAAAACTATGACCCGATGTCAGTGCATTGGCACTTGTAATAATTTATAATGCAACCAATGGCACAATTCCTATTAGTTGGCTTTTTGCAGCATACTTATTAGCAGGTTTGCAAGCTCGATGGATACGAATAAGTGAAATATTTAATTATTTGAGAGAGACTTATAAGATAAATCGCCTTACTCCGAAATTATATAATATTGAGTATTTCAATACATTTCTTTTCTTTTTAATTGCCATTTTCTCCTCCGATAATCCAATTGTAAAAGTCATTACTATAGTTAGCGTACTAATCCATACAGTTAATCTATCAAATGTACCTCTAATTAAGTTGGAGGAGATTGATCAGGATAACTATCAAATAGAATTTCTCGAACCTAACCTCAGCAAGCTGATCTCAATTAATCCAATAGTCCTCCAATTTTCGTTCCCTAATAGAGTTAGGTCATTTAATTTGGTGTACTACCAATTCTTCAATCTAGGCCTTCTGCTCTTCTACTTAATAAATCTGACTATTTCGTGGATGAATTATCATTTAGGGTATGTTGACCTTCTTATTGCAATTATGATTGTAGTCAGTCTCTTCTTCAATACCCGGAACGTATTATTGAGGAGTTTTGTAAAGAAGGAATAATAAGCTTCTACCTTTACACAATACTAAAAGAACAAAAGTTTCCAGTATATTCTAAAGTCATCAGAGGAGACTATTGGGGATTAGCTTGTCTGATCATTAAGGTCTTAGAATAACCTGATAGACAAAGTGATGAAACATGACGAAGGTCACCTCGAAACACTTATCTTGGGAAGGGTGTAGGTGCCATAATGGGTCTCTTGATTCTTATGTTTTACCCTTCATTCACCCCTCCACTGGTCAATGATCCATTTGCAATAATGACAATTCCCATGATAGCTTGGCATATAGTTTATAACCAAGTTCCAGTACCAAATAGCATAATCGCAAAAGTTGTAACAAATATTGTTGTAGATTCAGTGAAATATTCTAAACTAACAGTTATTGGATTAATGTTACAGGGATTATTAGAAGGTATTTTTGAATCTGTACAAGAAATACTTCAAGGAAATTGGAAGTGTCTGTTCGAGACACTAGCTGATGTAGAAGGAATAGGTACAGCTATCGGAACCTATGCTGGACATGCTCTCGCATTTTCCAGAGGTTTGTCATTCCTACTTAAGTTGGGATGGTTCTCAGCGTTGATAAGCATTCATCTCTTCTTCGCTAACTACTACCGGATGGTGAGCGAACAGTGAGGATACTACACGCCCACTCGATTGGAATCACCATTCACCTCCTGATATTGGAGGTCCTCATGAGGTTAAGCACTCTTGGCGACATCCATGATTCTGCAATTCTGTTCTTTCTCATTGCAACTGGAGACGCCTTGATCACGATTCTCATGGCAATAGTGATAACAATTCTGGACTCAAAACAGGGGATACGTCCAGTTTATGAGTACCAGCAGTTCTTCCTTTTCCTTCCACTAGCATTATATTACTTCAATCGAGTAGTGCTTCTGAACCTATTCCTGTACATACAGGAGATCATCTTCGTCCTCTGCGTACCATTCTTGGCTGAGATAAGAGACAGATTAACGGGTGAGGGGGCGAACCCATTAAACACTATTGCCATTACTTCATTGCTTGTACTCCCATTCTACCTCCTTGCCCTGTTCTCTGTACCTCTGGGTATTTCAGATCATATGATAAGATTAGTAATCGCTCAAATTGCCTTCTATCCCCTGTACTTCTTCTCGCTCACTGCCTTCATGAGAAGGCGTATCCGAAGGGGAAGGGAACAGGGGCAGTGAGAAACCCATGGAATTGACAGGAGTGAATAGCGTATCGATGGTGTAATTCCCAAAATAACAAAGGGAATTGAACAAAATGTATGAAAGCGTATCTCCCAAAATATTAACCTATCATTATCCTAAGCTTGACATAGAGAAGGAAAGGTTTTTCATCTTAAATTATATGGTGACCGGTTATGAGAGTAAGAAGATTCCTCTATATACTTTGGGAATCCATAAGTAGGGTAACCTATGAGAGATTGAGCAGACAGGAGTTTAAAATCAGACTTGGAGTTGACCTTGCTTTCTCAGCATATTACTTTCTGACACTTACGGAAAATATGTTCAAGCATTTTTTCATGGGGTATCTGTATTTGTATATCATCGTTATTGGTGGTGGGGTTAGGCATTCATATCTCCTTCAGTCGCTCCCCTCGGAGGACCTCCACAAGATCAGGATCTTCTCTGTCCTCGGATCCGCGATCGCTGTCGCTCTCAAGCTCGTGTACTACCCATTCCTCTCCTTCCCAGTACTCAGTCTAATACTTGTACTTGTACTTATCTGGATTGGCTATTTCTTCACCAGTATCTCCACCAAGTACAGACCATGCGCAACCTCACTTGCGAAGCAACTGGGGATGGACCCCGAGGACTACTACTTCGGCCTCGATTACACCCTCAAGGCAAAGGGGCTTCTGATGTACCAGCACAAGGGGAATGAGAATAGATATATAGGGATCATACTCAATGGATCAGACCTCCCAGAGGAGTTGTACATCGGTTCTGATTGTCTCAATGACCTCCGTGAGATAGTCGTGAAGTGCCTGACCGTGAGGAGGATAACCCTTGAGGGATACGGAACAGTGGAAGTGGGGTGGGGAGTGGATAGACAACTGGGAAAGGTCCACATCAGGTGGGAGGCGAAAACATATCCCTATATCTCTCCCCGTTAATGAAGATAATGCGTAGATTATGATGTGAAAATACGATACATTGACCAATTAGTTTGAAATCTCCCAGAAAAGCTTAACTTTTCCTGATAAATAAATGACCCAATGGGTTTTAGGATTCGGGATGTCGAATTGCTCTACACCATGCCAAGAACAATCCGTGTGGAATTCACATATAGCCCTTGGGTATTGGCACTCTGGGACACCGCCATGGGCGACCAGATCTTGGCCGACGTGGTTGCGGGGATATTCACAGGTGTAGCTTCAGCGCTTCAAACGGTGAAGGACGAGCTGAGCAAGGCTGGGGACGGGATTGTTGCAGCGGGCGAGTATGTGGGGAAGACCGTGATCAGCGCATTGTTTGCATCGCTTGCCCGTATGTTCAACTCCGTACTGGCAGCGCAGGTGATGACCTTCGACAAGGTCTCTGGTGATCTTACACTGCTCGGGGTCAATGCTGATGGAACTGTGAACCTCGACTTCCTCGGAACCCAGCGCACGATTGGGATAAGTGCACAAGGAACTGATCTCTCAATACCCTTCTTGGGATCAATCATGCATTTAGACCCTATTGAGGGGGGATATATCGAGACCTTGGGAGTAGGGGACCTGATTGGTACACTCCTCCTTATCATCAAGGAATTAGTGACGATGTTTGATATCGGCGCAGTTAATATTCTCCTCGATTTCTATGGAGGTGTGATTATCCGATCTCTATTACTATCAGGAGCAGTTATTGAAGCTCAATTAGCTGCAATTGCGCATATCATTCTCAGTGCTACAGCGTCCTTCTTCCTTTTAATGATTTCGTTGATGAGAAAACCAGCATCAGAAATGAGCATGGAGGAGCTGTATATCGCAAGGGATGCATCTTGGGTAAATGCGATGTTCAATTTCGGGGTCTCTATAGCTTTGGTACTGATACTTGGAACTATGATTCAAGCTTCGTTTGGAATTCTAGGATTAATTATTGGGGCAATAATTGGAGTTATAGTTGCTCCCATTACCGGTGGACCCCTATCAAGCATCTTAGATTTTGTATCAGGGGACTTCAGCTCTTTATTCAATATTGGATTCAAGAATAATATCAATAGGTACGAGTCCACGGGAGAATATATTGTTACTGTTACAAGTATTGTTTTAGGAATAATTGCGGGAGCTCTCATAGGAGGAGGTATAGCGGGTTTCGAGCAGGCATATCAAATTTTTGGGCGAAAGAAACCTCGAGATCTATCAAACTTAGGAAATCTTGGAACTCTTCCTCTCATCATGCTATTTCTCGGAAAGTATCTTCTTCTGTATAACCTATTTATCATATCTACAGAAGCTTTTGATCAGGAAATAAGGACGAGGTGAGAGATGATGATAGATAGAGCCGAATTTTATAATTCATCTCGACCGATTGGACATGATGTTGGTTTACTGATGCTTGTCCTTGTCTATAACATTCAAAATGGGACATTACCCTTTGGACTGCTATACTTGCCATTTTTTATGATATCAACACAACTGATTTGGTCACATATCGATTCTGTTTACAGCTACTTGAGCAAGGTTTACAAGGATGATTCACTCAGTCAAGGATCCCACTATGACTATGAATTTAGTGGTATTATTGTTTTTGTCATAATCCTTTCTATGGGTGATTATTTTTGGGTAATCCTCATCGTCGTCATAATCTATCTCCTAATTCATGGATATAACCTCTCAAATGTGCCTCTATTCGAGATTGTTGATATCGATGAAGACAACATTACCCTAAAATTCCTCGAACCCGTCCTCGGAAAACTATTCTCGATCAGACCAATAATTTATTCGTATACTCTCCGTAGAAAGAAGATGAGGTATTTTAATATACTCTATTACCAACTTGTAAATCTTGCCCTTCTTCTCTTCTACATGGTCAATTTGATCATTCCTGGAATGAATTATGAGTTCAACTATGTTGACCTTATGGTCTCTGCCACTATCGTGATAAGTGTCTATTTGAACCTTAGGGGTGTGTATTCGAGGTACAATGAGGAGAGGGTACACCCCTCAGATACATGATATAATACCGTCGTAATATTATTGAATCCACGTTTAGTGTGTACCTCTGGCAATTACTTCCGTACCTAGTCCTAGTCTCCATATCCCTCTCATCGTTCATCATTATAGCATCCAGACTAACCGATCATGATTTGGGACATACTTACTACTGAAGAAGTCTCCAGACAACCACTATAGAGAGTTTACTAGTTTCATAAATTTTCTGAACAGATTTATTCCCCAATGGCAAGTAGAGACCTATATTCTCGAAATGTTTATGTGCAAATTGAATCCAGATAACCTGATGGGCATCAGGATTCGAACCGTTGATCCGCTCTACACCTTGCCAGAGACAATCCGCGTAGAATTCACGTATAACCGTTGGGTATCCGCACTCTGGGAATTCGTAATGGGCGACCAGACCCTGGCCGACGTGGTGGCAGGAATATTCACCGGAGTGAGCACTGCTCTGCAGAGGGTGAAGGACGGACTGAGCAAGGCTTGGGACGGGATTAAGGAGGCAGGTAATTTCATTGTTTCCAGTGTTGTCGACTCGATCTTGCAGTCGTTTGTAGTGGTGGCCCATAGTTTTATAGATGTTATATTTTCGGTATTATCCTCTGTCTCTTCATCGATTACTCTTGTAGGACCAAGAACAATTGACGTGAATGGGAATGTGTTCACTATTGGCCTGAAATATCAGGATTTGAGGATGTCAATCGATCTAGGGACGACCGAGTTTCCAATATTTGACTGGAGCTCCCTTTTTGCAGAGACACTTGGTGGGGACAATGACGTCTGGGGCCAGATTGTATCCCTTCTCAGTGACCCCGTGATCCAGGATCTCACTGCTTTTATTATCTTTGAATTAACAATGTACAGTCTTATAATAGCAAATAATTTGGTTCCTGGATTTTATGGAATGGCTCTTATACTGGGACTAATGTCTTTCGCATTATTAGGAGGACAACAGTTCCAATTTGCTGAGAGCTTGGATCCAGATGATCCATCGTCCAGCGTCATTGCA
>JALWRB010000094.1 GCA_027077875.1 Candidatus Heimdallarchaeota archaeon | reverse complement strand
TGCAATTTGGAAAGAAGACTGTTGAGCACTCCCTCCTCTATAGTTTCTTTGTGGAAATGGAAGTAATCTATCGACATGCCCTCTCCGACGTCTCCCTTGACCAAGTCGAGGATCATTGGGTAGGGTATGATACTCCCGAAGACCGAACAGTTGTCAAAGTTAATTATGGTCTTGATCCTCGATTTTCCCAGCAATAATCTCCTAAGTTCTAGTCCGGATCTCCCTTTGGCAAATCGGATAGGCATGATGTAGCACAATCGTCCTCCCTCCCTTAGAAGATTATACCCCTTCTCTACGAAAAGATGGTAGAGATCAAATCTCTCATGAGCCGTTCGGAATAGCTGGGAATATGTCTTCCTGTCCTCCAAGGTAATATTCTCATAGCGAACATAGGGTGGATTCCCAATCACAAGGTCAAAACACTCTACACTTTCAGAGAAGTAACTATCCACCCCCGAATTCCACCGGAGGAAGTCTTGGTGGTGAAGGCTCCAATTAGGATAGCTATTTGATCCCACGATGCTGAGGTAGGTCTCATTTAACCTCTCTTTGGCTTGATCCAGTTTCAAGATATCCACGTCGATGCCCACGAATAGTTCTCGGAGGTTCTCATTAAGAGACACAACGTCCTTGTCTCCCTGCTTGCTCCAATACTTTAGGTATCTTCTAACGACTGAAACAATGAAGTTCCCATCTCCTGTTCCAGGATCAAGTACCCTCCAGCGGTATGATTCTGTGGTCTTCCCGTATCCGACTAAATCAAGCATGAACTCCACAATGTCAGGTGGGGTATTTACTTGACCATTTGTCTTGGCATGATTTTCAAGAAGACTATTCGACATGGGATAATAATCTGATAGTAACTGAGTTTATTAAATCCTTACTCTTGGTGATAAACCTTGGAATCGGGATCTAACTCTCCCAAGAGAGCAATCTCTGCTCTCCCCTCAGCTTCTGGATGTCCGTGATGTCCTGCGTGACCTCGATTGTCCCCCGGTAGTTCCCCTCCTCGTCACGGAGCGGGAAGTACCTGATGTGAATGAGCCTACCGATGAACGGGATCCAGAACTCTGCGACATCCTTGCTACCGTCCTTAAAGCTCTGCAAGATCTTGTTAACCGTGGACACTGATTTCTGTGGGTGGCAGTTTTGGACCTTCCTGCCGATGGCCCCAGGGGAGCGTGGGAATATTCGGTGGTCGTGGTCGGAGTAGTACTTCACCTCGTCGTTCTCGTCTATGAAACTCATCTCCACGGGGAGGTTTCTCAGCATGAGATCGATCTGCTCAGGGGTGAGACTCCCCGTCCTGAGCTCAATTCTGTCATCCTCAGCACTCCCCTCTTCAGTGCTGGTCTCCTCAGGTGTCGCGGGCATCATCGAGAGCACCATGGGCTTCTCAGGCTGAATCCACGAGTATCCGATCTCCTCTTCTCCCCTGCCGACGAGTTCCCAGTCCTCTGGGGCCAAGAGATCGATGGATGTTGGGAACAGGATCTTCTCCTCTTTGTAGATCATCTCTTCAACTTCCGTGAGGATATCATCCAACCTCGGCATCCCCTCCTTGAAGAGGTCACGGATCTCGTCCTGCTTGGCCCACATCACCTGCGTGGGTGCGTTGAAACCCACTCTCTCCAAGGCAGGAAAGAGCTGGTTCTGCAACCTCACGTAGTGTGTCTGTATCTCAGACAGCCTCTTCAGGTTCTCCTCTGTGGGCTCTTTCCTCAGCGTCTTAAGGAGGGACTGGGCAATCTCGTTCTCCTTCCGGTAGTTGTGCAGTGGATGTCCCGGGACCGTGTCCACGCTCAACTGCTTGACCAAAGAGTCGTTGAAGATCCCAACGTGGATATCGCACAGGGCTGTGATCTCAGCACTGGTGAGCTCTCCCGCGTCGATCAGTGACTGCTCCATGGCCGCGATCTCCGAGGCGTCAACGTCCCCTAGGGTTGCATTGAACTTCTCGCGGAGCTTCTCCCGAT
>JALWRB010000093.1 GCA_027077875.1 Candidatus Heimdallarchaeota archaeon | reverse complement strand
GACGAGCTCATCGCTGCCTTCAAGGTTCTGGAGAAGAAGATGAAGAAATTCGAGAAGCAGCACGGGAGCAAGATCAAGAATTCCAAGGAGTACTACCAGAAGCTCGCGGAGCTCAGGGAAGGGCTGGGTCTTCCTCCCGAGATCGGAGTCTACAACTGGTCTGACAGTCCCTCTCTCATGGATCGACTCACGGGTAAAGGCTACTACGACCAGCTTTCACTCGATGTCCTAGAGGTTGGGAAGGAGATCACCTCCAAGACAGGTGGGCTCATCTCACTTGCAGAGCTGACGATCCGGTTGAACAAGGCCCGCCCGGGCAAGGTTGTTCCTCCAGATGACGTGGCTAAGGTTGTCAAGACCCTTCAGAAGAACGACCTCATCGTGGGTATGCGTGAGCTTGACTCGGGCGTAAAGATCGTGGAATTCGTCTCCGCTGATCTCACTGAGGATCAGGAGAGGGTCTTCAGCATCGCATCGAAGAAGGGTTACGTCACGCTGGAGGAGCTGGTCATGAAGACCCGTTGGTCCCTCGAACGGGCGACCCGTCTGATGGAGTCCCTCGAGAACGAGGGGATGGTCGTGAAGGACAGCGACGTGACAGAGGGTACGAAGTACTGGTTCCCCTCGCTGGCATAAACTTTCTCAACGGATACTAAAAATCCCCGTGATTTCCTCGCGAATGTTCGCTCAGTATTCTGAGGCATTAAATAAAATCCTGAGATTCCCGATTTACCATGTCTTTAGTAAGAGACTATCTTTACACAGAACCGGTCTTTGTCGATGTCGATACGACGGTTGCCGAATCCGGGAAGAAGATGGTGGAGGCAAATATCGGTGCGGTTATCGTGAAAAATGGGGACGGCAAACCGGTTGGAATCTTCACCGAACGCGACTTCCTCTATGCTGTGACCAAGGACGGCAAACCCGAATCTACCACCATGAAGGAGTGGGCAACGGGTGTCGTGATCTCCATCAACAAAGAAGCATCAATCGAGAAGGGTCTTGAGAAGATGCTGGACAAGGGCATCAGGAGACTGCTGGTAGTCGATGATGACGACAACGCGGTCGGTTTCCTCACCATGAAGGACCTCACTGAGGCCCTCTACGAAGAGGTTCAAGAACTGAGATAAGTACCCATCATTTTTTATTCTGCCAGAGAAGCTTCACGCAATGAGCCATAATTCTGCTCAAAAATTCGCTCTACTCAGTGTGTACGACAAAAGTGGACTTGTCGAACTCGCGAAGAAAGTCGTCGAACGGTTCACAATACTCTCCTCTGGGGGCACGGCCAGAGTTCTCAGGGAGGCAGGTATAGATGTGACGTCCGTGGAAGATTACACCGGTTCACCCGAGGTACTCGGTGGCAGGGTGAAGACTCTTCACCCGCGTATTCACGCGGGCATCCTCTCCAGACCAACACAAGAGCATCGCTCCCAGCTCTATGAACAGGGCATCGGTGAGATAGACCTCGTGGTATGCAACCTCTACCCATTCGAGGCCACAGTTGCTTCCGGGGCCAGCCACGCCGAGATCATCGAGAACATAGACATCGGTGGTCCCACGTTGTTGAGGGCAGCGGCAAAGAACCACGAGAGGGTGACGGTGGTCACTGATCCTAACGACTATCCCGACGTCCTCGACCGCATGGATGATCCCGAGTACCGCAGGGTCCTCGCGGCGAAGGCATTCGCCAGAGTGACATCCTACGACCTTGCCATCTCCCGCTACTTCGGTGGTGCCGACGGTCTCTTCGGTGTGAGGACAATGGAGCTGAGGTATGGGGAGAATCCCCACCAGTCCGCCAGTGTCTACGGAGATCTGTTCTTCGAACAGCTCAGTGGGAAGGAAGTCTCTTACAACAACATCCTCGACGTCAAGGAGGGATTAGCGCTGGTCAGGGACTTCGAGAAGCCGGCGTGCTCCGTGATCAAGCACAGGACACCATGCGGAGTCGGGACTGCGGACTCAACCGCGGAGGCGTATACCCGGGCACTGGTCGGCGACCGGCTCTCCGCTTTTGGAGGGGTCTACTGCTTCAACAGGGAGATCGACATAGAGACCGCAGAGCTCCTCTCACAGATGTTCGTGGACGTCCTCATCGCTCCTGACTTCAGCCCCGAGGCTCTCGAAATCCTCGGGAAGAAGAAAACGGTGATACTGCGTGCAAAGGATGTTCCCCAATTGGAGAGGGATCTGCACGAGATCCCGGGAGGCTTCGTGATACAAGACAGGGACGTACACCTACTAGATGAGGGCGACTACACTGTCGTCTCGGACACCAAGCCCGACGAGAGTACTCTGAGCGAACTGCTCTTCGCATGGACGGTAGTCAAGCACTCCAGGTCTAACGCCATTGTGGTCAGCAAAGGGACTACGGCACTCGGCATAGGGTCTGGGCAGACCAGCAGGATAGACGCTGCGAAGCAGGCGATACAGAAGGCGGGAGACGAGGTGCAAGGTGCGGTGATGGCGAGTGACGCATTCTTCCCGTTCAGAGACACGGTGGATCTTGCGGCAGAGGTTGGAATCAAGGCGGTGATTGTGCCCTCCGGCTCCATCCGTGACCAGGAGTCGGTCGACGCGGCAAACGAGCACGGGATGATCCTCGTGCACACCAGCTATCGCTCATTCAAACACTGAACCGTTTCTACTATTATCGGATTTTCTTACCCCTTCACACCTAGTGCAAAATTAGCTGTACTCTTCACCCGAGGAAGGTGTGATGAGTATGTCGTGTGGTGCGGTCTCTCGTAGACCCTGAGGCGATATCCTTCCGAACTTTGCATCCTCCCACATTCCCGCTATGTCCGCGGCTCCTGCGTATCCAAATGCAGCTCTGAGACCACCAGCAAACTCATCAATCACGTCACTTACGTTTCCCCTGAAGGGTACGAAGCCCTCGACACCCTCGGGTATACCCTTCGCAGGCTTGGAGTAGCGGTCAAGGGCGTACCTCACCGCCTTAGCTCCCCTGCTGCCCATACCGCGGTAGCTCTTCATCATCTTCCCTTCGATGGCCAGCAGCTGTCCTGGACTCTCCCTGCACCCAGCGAACATCGATCCCATCATCACGGCAGACGCTCCTGCGGCGAAGCACAGGGCAGCATCCCCCGGGTTCTTTATGCCACCGTCTGATATCACGGGGATATCAAGTCCCAGCTCCCTCACTCCCGATGCTACCTGAATCGTTGAGTACAGCGTAGGCGCCGAAGCCTTGGTGACGACTGAGGTAGAGCAGATGGCCCCTGATCCAATTCCTACTCTCAGTCCCGCAACGTCCTCCATGACGGAGACGATGTCTGCCACGGAGTGGTCGGAACCGAGATTTCCATAGATGATCTCCGCGTCCACTTTCTCGGCGATCCTTGCAGCTGACTTTACCGCATTCATGTTGTGACCGTGCGCCAGATCCACGACGAAGACGTCGACGTAGGGATCGAGGGCCAGGGCCCTTGCTTCATCAAACGGTCCTATGGCCGCCCCGAGTGCCAGACTGCCCTCCTCGTCTCTGGTGGAGAACGGATATTTCCCCCTCCTTTCGAGATCCTTGACAGTGACCAGCCCTTCGAGGTGGTTGTCGTCGTCCACGATGACGAGCTTTTCTATCCTGTGCTTGTGGAGGAGCTTCTTAGCCTCCTCGATTGAGATATTAGCCTTGGCAGAGACGAGCTTGGTGGTCATCATGTCCGAGACAAGGGAGTCATTGTCTGCGAACCTCACGTCCCTCTTGGTGAGGATACCGATGACATCCCCCCCGTTCTTGACGACAGGAAGTCCCGAGATGTTACTCTCCCTCATGAGCTCCTTCGCCTTTCCGATGGTGATCTCAGGGCTGATGGTTATGACGTCCTTCATGACGAATGACTCAGCTCTCTTGACCTTCTTGGCCATGGCCACCTCCTGATCTATGGAGCAGTTCCTGTGGAGAATACCTATCCCCCCCTGCCTTGCCATGGCAATGGCCATGTCCGCACCAGTGACTGTGTCCATGGGGGAGGCGATGAACGGAGAATTCAGCCTGATCTTCTTCGTGATGTTCGTGGACAGGTTGACGTTGTCGGGGTCTACGTCGGTCTTACCCGGGAGAAGAAAGAGGTCGGAGAAAGTGACCAAGGGTTTCGCTTCCTCCAATTTTTTCGTGAACATTTTGTGATGGAGATTTTTTTCTTTTATAAACGGAGTGATCGCGGCCAAATATTCTCAGAGTGTGAGAAAAACTATTCCCACTCAATCGTGGACGGTGGCTTCGGCGATATGTCGTACACCACACGGGTCACATCTTGGATCTCATTGATTATCCTCGTGGAGATCCTGCTTAACAGCTCGAATGGTACCCTCGAGAAATCAGCGGTCATGCCGTCCGAACTGGAGACTGCTCTGAGAGCCACCACCTGTCCGTATGTCCTGTTGTCACCCTGCACACCGACCGCTCGAATAGGGAGGAGGACTGCGAATGCCTGCCAGATCTCGTCATGGACGGATGAGCGGTAGATCTCCTCCATGAAGATCGCGTCCGCCTCCTTAAGGATCGCTAACCTCTCTTGGTCAACCGCCCCCAGTATCCTCACCGCGAGACCGGGGCCCGGGAATGGGTACCGAGAAATCAGGTTCTCGGGTGCCCCAAGTACCCTCCCGAGTTCCCTGACCTCGTCCTTGTACAGCTCCTTGAGCGGCTCGATCACCTCGAGCTCCATGCGCTCCGGCAGGGTGAGGTTGTGATGTGACTTTATCTTGGAGGTTCCCGCACCCGCAGCTCCCGACTCCACACGATCCGAGTAGATCGTCCCCTGCCCGAGGAACCTGAACCTCCCGAACTCCTCCTGCAGATCCCTCGCCTTCTGCTCGAAGACCTCGATGAAGGTGAAACCGATTATCCTGCGCTTCTCCTCGGGATCCTCCACCCCTCGTAGCTTATCAAGGAAGAGGTCGGTGGCGTCGACGTAGTGGAAGTTCTCGAAGCCCATCTGCCGGGTCATCGACTCCCTCACCATGTCCTCCTCGTCCTTCCGGAGTAGCCCGTGGTTCACGAACACCAAGTGCAGTTGGTTGCCCACTGCCTCCTTGAGTACCATGGCGGCTACGGTCGAGTCCACCCCTCCGGAAACACCCAAGAGCACCATGTCGTCCCCAATCTCACGTCTCATCTCCTCTACCAGTTCGTCACGGTAGGCCTCCATGGTCCACGAATGACTGTCCGCAGAGCATACGTTCCTGATGAAGTACTCCAAGATCTCAAATCCGTGCTCAGTGTGTGTCACCTCTGGGTGGAACTGCACCCCGTAGACTCCCCTTGACTGATCCGCCATGGCGACGACTGGACACGATTCGGATCTCGCCAGTACCTCGAAACCGTCCCCCACCTCTGCCACATAGTCGGAGTGACTCATCCATACCCTGAGCTTCTGATAGCCCTGCATGAGGCCGTCACCCCGAGTGACCTCGATCTCCGTAGGACCGTACTCCCTGCTCTCGGAGTGCCGCACCGTCCCACCGAAGAAGTCTCCCAGCAACTGGTGACCGTAGCATATACCTAGCACCGGGATGGAGGAGGAATGGAGAACGTCAACGAGCACCGGTGGCAGGGGGTAGTTGTCATCGAGGCCAACCGACCGCGGACCACCCGAGAGGATGATCCCAGCACAGTCTACGAGCGACTGCTCCGTGACCGAGTCGTAGGGTGCGAGCTCCGGGAACACCCCGAGGTCCCGTAGCCGTCTGCTGATGAGGTGGGTGTACTGCCCGCCGAACTCAACGATGAGGATCTTGGACTTGACCATTTAGTGCAGCTAGAATCTTTGATATTTGAAGAATGCGTAACCTTCAGTCGGTGAAGTGTACACCGGACTTCGTGGCGGTCTTCGCAGCACTCTTCGATACTGGTCTTCCGACGGACTACTACTTCTTCCCCTTGGTCTTTGTCTCTGTCTTCTTGGTCGAGGTCTTTCTGGCACTTACCTTAGTTGAGGTCTTCTTGGCAGGTGTCTTGGTTGAGCTCTTCTTGGCAGTTGTCTTGGTTGAAGTCTTAGACGGTGTCTTCTTTGTTGTTGTCTTGGTTGAAGTCTTAGACGGTGTCTTCTTTGTTGTTGTCTTGGTCGAGGTCTTAGACGGTGTCTTCTTAGAAATAGACTTCTTCGGTGAAGAGCTCTTGGCTGTACTCTTTGCCGTCTTCTTAGTTGACTTCTTAGTCCCCCTCGAACTCTTCTTCGTACCAGACGGAAGTTTACGATCGGACAGTAACTCTTCCTTGGAGTCCTTCTTCGACATCCTCTCCTCAATCCTCCGCCGGTTCTCATCCCACTTCTTCTGACGCTCGATCACACTCGGGCACTCCATATTTATGCAGGTGATCCACGGACTCTTACCCGAGAACACCTTGATCTGCGGATAGCCATCCACAGGACAGGGTTTGTCCACGCTCTCAATCTTGCCACGTTGCGGGAGAGGGAACGTGGCCTCGCACGCACGGTTCTCGAAGAAGCGGGAGCAGCCGATGAATCTCTTGCCCGATATCTTGGAGCTGATGATCTTCAATATCCCCTCATTACAGACAGGACACGTCCCCAGCTCGTTCTGCTCCTTATTCTGCATCATCAACTGTAGGCTGATCTCGTAGCCGATCTCGTACTCGTTCACCTGAAGCTCATTGATCATCGAGTGAAGCACACCGATACCCCGTAGCACCGCTTCGCTCAGTGTGACCGAACCACCATTCTCACCGTTGGCCGTCTTCTCTACGAGGTCACCGAGGTGCTCCACCTCCCTCGACAGCTCCACCGAGAGAACACGAGGGCTGTAGTCCTTGAGCACGTTATGGATGACCTTGCCCAGACGGGTGATCCGCAGTGGATTTCCCTCGATGTACTTCCGGTCGATCAACGCCTGTATGATGTCAGCACGTGTCGCCTTTGTCCCGATCTCGGCCTTCTCCATCTCCTTGAGCAGGCTGGACTCGTTGTAACCCGCTGGAGGTGAGGTAAAGTGCTCACGGTAGTGGAGATCGGTGATCGTCACCATCTCGTCTTCCTTGAGCAAAGGAAGGGCAACCTCCTGAATTCCTCCCGGTGGCGGTTGGATCTCCCACCAGCCCTTCTTCTTCACCCGCGTGCCAGAAAGCCTGTATTTCAGCTCGCCCTGCTGGATCTCTATGCGGTGGTTTTCCACAACTGCGTCGTGGGAGAAGACCGCTAGGTACCGCCGGACGATCAGGTCATACAGCTTCAGGACGTCGTCATTCATCGCGCCGGGGCTGTTGCCTGTCGGTGAGATTGCAGGATGTGCGGGGTCAGTCTTCTCACCCTGCTTCGGACGGCGTTTAGGACCCAGCTTGATGATCTTCTGTGCAAGTTCTCGGTAGCGACGCTGCCGTGAGAGCTTCTTCACCGTATCGTGGTGGTCTGTCCCCTTGGGGAACTGCTCGCTCGACGTTCTCGGGTACGTGATCGCCGCGGCCAGATACAGCCTCTCCGCGAGGTTGAGCGTGCGGCGAGGGGAGAACCTGAAGTACCTGTAGGCGTCACTCTGCAACTGCGAGAGATTGTACGGGACAGGCCTCTCGACCTTGCGCTCGGTGCGTTTCACAGCCGTGACCCTGCCCTTGACCTTCTGATGAGCATCCACCAACTCTCTCGCCTCCTTCACCGTCTCCACCGAGGACCTCGTGAAGATCAGATCGTACACATTCCTCCCCTTCTTCAACTGGGCGTAGATCCGGAAATAGGGTATCGGGACAAAATTGTCAATCAGCCTCTGCCTCTCGGCCACAAACGATAACGTCGGACCCTGTACCCTACCCGTGGACAAGGTCTGGTAACGGCCACTCGTGTACTTCAAACTCAGCATCAAAGCTCGGGAGAGATTGATCCCCCACAACCAGTCCAAGTAGTGACGCATCAGCCCCTTCTCGAACAGACCCTGATCCATCCCCGTCTTCCCACGCTTGAACAGACGCTCAAATGACTTCCGGATCTCACCCTTCGTCAACGAGGAGAAACGCATACGCCTCGTCCGCTCGAATTTCTCAGAGGGTGCAAGCTCACGGAAAATCACTCC
>JALWRB010000092.1 GCA_027077875.1 Candidatus Heimdallarchaeota archaeon | reverse complement strand
AGCCGTAAGAGGTTCCGTCTTCCCTATTCTAATGTAGAAGAGTATGAGTGAGTAACTGTCGTGGTATGAAAGCTTGAACCCGCTGTCGAGGATCTTGAAGAGTATGGTCCACGTGACAGTGCCGAAGGTATTGAAGATAGTTGTCGCGATCTCGGCGAATGTGGAATGAGGATACATATAAACGGTGACTCGACATTAGTTATAGATTGACAAGGGCTATTGTAATTGGAGCTAGTGTTACAGGGATATTGACCTCTAAGGTTCTCTCGAATTATTTTGATGAAGTGGTGGTGATAGAAAGGGACGAGCTTCCTGTTGAACCGCAAATCAGGAAGGGGATTCCGCAGAGCAATCAACTTCACGTGCTCCTGCTGACCGGCTTTGAGATCATGAAGCGGTACTTCCCTGAGCTACCGGATCTACTCGAGGAGAAGGGGAGTTATGTCCAAGATATTGGTCTAATTTATTGGTACCAGTTTAACCGCTGGAAATTAGTTGATGAACTTGGTGTGAAGATCGCATTCCAGACAAGACCTATTATTGACTGGGCTCTTCTGAAGCTTCTCCGAGATGTCGATAATGTACGTGTGATGGACTCTACATCCGTTGATGATCTAATTATACAGGACAAGAAGGTTGTAGGTGTCAAGATAGGTGTGGATGAGCTGTTGGCAGACTTCGTCGTAGATGCCTCTGGCAAGGGTTCGCACACTCCAAAATGGCTTCTATCCCATGGTATCGGTGAGGTGGACACCGAAAAGATCAGGGTTGACGTCAAATATGTGAGCAGAGACTATGCACTTCCTAAGGGTTATGAGCGATCATTTCCCTCGATAATGGTTAACAATGACCCGCCACGCACCAAGCGGGTGGGTGTACTCTTCAGGGTGGAGAATAGGATCCAGGTAACTTTGGTTGGAGTGCTAAACGACCATCCACCTACTGATGAGGAGGGATTTGTGGAATTTGCAAAGAATCTTGACGACCCCATAATCTATGACGTCATCAAGAACCTCAAGCCCTTGACAAAGCCAAGAGGCTATGGCTATCCTTACTCAATCTGGAGACGGTATGACCGGATGGTCGACCTTCCCTCCAACTTCTTGGTTGTTGGAGATGCCAATTTCAACGTCAGTCCGGTGTATGCACAGGGGATGACCTTGTCGGGAGTCACCGCTGACACACTCGATGGAATATTCAGATCCGGACCGTCTCTGGAGAAAGTGAGCGACATATATTATTCATCGATGCAGAAGAAATTCTCGGGGACATGGAGGTTCTCGACGGTGGACATTAAGAAATTCCCAGAAGTCGCAGGAAAGAGGTCCACAATGGATAAATTTCAGAATTTCTATTCAAAACAAGTGGCACTTGCCTCGACCGACCCGGTGATTTATCGAACCTTTTTGCAGGTGATGAACTTCACCAGAAGTCCTGTTGCCATGATGTCGCCCCTGTTCATGCTGAGGCTTCTTTTCGTACGAATCTTCGGGAGGAAGAAGCTTGTCCCGGACCTCGATAGAATACTTGAGATGTCGAGGAATGAGCCCTCAATCCCTGAAAATCTCTACATGTGACAAATATGTATGTGGTCTGAGGGGCAGAGCTTACACAGTATTCCCTCCTCGGTACCGGTCCTTGAAATTTTCCCGATGAAGCAGAACCATCAGATGCTCTTCTCGATGAACTTCTGTTCGTCGACGATGAACCTCGTGTGCTCGCCCCTGCCGATCACCTCCGCCGTATCATCCAGTACCTCTACTGCGAACTCGAGTCTCCGACGGTCCTGCTTGACAAGGGTGACTCGGGCCACTACCTTCTTGCCCACACCGACGGCCTTTATGTGCTCGATGCAGACCCTTGTTCCGACAGTCGTGTAGCCTTCAGGGAGGTAATTGGCTGCCCATGTCCTCGCGGTTCGCTCCATGAAGAGGATCATTGAGGGTGTGGAGAGCACCTCGACTGTTCCGGATCCCACGTGGGCGGCCGATG